>DATBBO010000404.1:0-4577 GCA_036270995.1 Dongiaceae bacterium
ATGGCCAGTCGTTCCTTGGCGCGGACGAACTCGGCGTAGTGGCCGGCGAGCTTCAGGCCAAAGGTGGTGGGCTCGGCATGGATGCCATGGCTGCGGCCGATGGTGAGGCTGTCCTTGTGCTCATAGGCGCGGCGCTTGAGGGCCGCGAGCAGGGCGTCGAGATCGGCCAGCAGGATGTCGCTCGCCTGCTTCAGCTGTACCGCGAAGCTGGTGTCCAGCACGTCGGAGGAGGTCATGCCCTGATGGACGAAGCGGGCCTCGGGGCCGATGAATTCAGCGAGGTAGGTCAGGAAGGCGATGACGTCATGCTTCGTCTCGCGCTCGATCTCGTCGATGCGTGCAAGCCCGGCGGGATCGAGCTTGAGGCGCTTCTGCGCGGCCCAGACTGCCCGGGTCGCCTCCTTGGGAATCACGCCGAGGGCTGCCTGGGCATCGCAGGCATGGGCCTCGATCTCGAACCAGATGCGGTAGCGGTTCGCCGGCTCCCAGATCGCCGCCATCTCCCGCCGGCTGTAGCGGGGGATCATGGGCTCGTCCAGTTTGTCGCTCTTTTCCCGTCATGCCCGCGGAAGCCGGCATCCAAGGCAAACGGCGGGTCTGAGGCGCTGGATTCCCGCTTTCGCGGGAATGACGATTCATAGAAGCGGTGCAACATTCGCCTCATGCCAGCCCGTGGCGCTGGCGCCAATCGACGGGGTAGAGGGCGTAGCAGACCACGGATTTCTCGCCTTCATAGACGATCGGGGTCTTCTCCGGGATCCAGATCACATCGCCGGGGCGGCCCTCGAAGACCTCTCTGCCAGCGCGCAGGCGGAAGAGCCCTTCCAGCACGACGATCATCTCGTCATAGAGCACGGTCCATTCGATGGAACAGCCATCGAAGCTCGCGAGTCCCACGCCCATGGTCTTGCTGAGATCGGGGCCGACGAGGCGGGAGATGGTCGCCTGGCCGGGTGGGCCGCCATAGACCTCGAACTTCATCTCTGCGCGCTTGTAATGCTTGATGCCGGACATCGCCCGAATTCCCCGGAAAAATTAGAGGCCGACGCTAGCGCAGCGTCACCCCCACCGCAACTGCGCGAGCATGATTCCGGCCAGCACGGCGATGCCGCCGATGATCTGCTGCGTGCTCGGGATCACGCCCAGGGCGGCGGTGATGAGCACGGCGGAGATCGGCATCAGGTTCATGAACAAGGCGGCGATCACCGGCCCCAACCGGCGCACGCCGTGATGCCAGAGGATGTTGCCCAGCATCACTGGCACAAGGGCGAGCCAGAGGAAGAGGCCGAGATCGAGCCAGTTGCCGGGAATGGCCGCCGGCACCTCGGCGCTGCCCAGCGCGCCGGCGATGAGATAGATCGCAATCAGCACGAAGCTGCCGATCGCCGTGGTAACGCCGGCGATGCGAAGCTGAGTGCAGCCCGGAAGCCAGCGCTGGGCGGCGATGGAGTACCAGGACCAGCAGGCCGAGGCGATGATGATGAGGATCTCGCCGCCGCGGAGATCGAAGGGCAGCCCGCCGAGGCTCGGGTCGTAGGTGGCATAGCCGCAGCCCAGGATGGTGAGCAGGATCCCCGGGACCATGCGCGCGGGGATGGGCAGGCGGAAGCCGATCCGGCCGACGATCGCCGTGATGGCGGGGCTGGTCGAGCTCAGGATCGCCGCGGTGACCGGGTTGCAGTGGGCGAGTCCCACCGTATAGAGCGGCGGGAAGAGGCCGATCCCCACCATGCCCAGAAGCCACCAGCGCCAGGGGGCGAAGCCCGCATACCAGGGCAGGTCGCGCTCGGTCAGCCTGAGCAGCACCAGCATGGGCGGGACAGCGAGCCCGTAGCGGGCCAGCGCCAGGAAGTAGGGATCCCAGCCCAGCAGCAGATGCTTCATCGAGGGAATCATCGTGCCCCAGGAGAGGGCGACCAGAAGCATGCCGAGATTGGCCGCGAGCATCGATAATTCCGGAAGGGTGAAGCGGGGGCGGGCGGGAGACAATCTGGCAGAGCGCCGCTAAAGTCGTCAATTCGTCACCCGCATCCAGGATCGCGCCCGCATGAGCTTCGAGACCATCCTCTTCGAGACCAGAGGGCCCGTCGGCCTCCTGACCTTCAACCGTCCGGAGAGCCTGAACGCCTTCAACGGCCGGCTGATCGACGAGACCAACCAGCTGATGGACCGGGTGGAGAAGGATGACGCCATCCGCGCCCTGGTGGTGGCGGGCGCGGGCCGCGCCTTCAGCGCCGGCTTCGACCTGAAGGAGAGCGCGGGGCGCAGCTGGGGCACCGTCGGCGACGTAGCACCGGTGCTGAAGAAGGATTTCGACTTCATCATGCGCTTCTGGCATTTCGCCAAGCCGACTTTGGCCGCCGTGCAGGGCTATGCCATTGCCGGGGCCTGCGAGCTAGCGCTCGCCTGCGACATCACCATCGCCGCCGAGGGGACCCGCTTCGGCGAGCCGGAGCTGCGCTTCGGCAGCGGGATCGTCGCCCTTCTGATGCCGTGGTTCGCCGGCCCGAAGAAGGCAAAGGAGTTCCTCTTCACCGGCAATGACCGGATCGACGCGGCCGATGCGCTCGCCTGCGGCCTCGTCAACCGGGTGGTGCCGGCGGGCCAGGAGCTGGAGACGGCGCTGGCCATGGCGCGGGAGATCGCGGTCAACGACCGGGTCAAGACCGCCATGACCAAGCGAGCGGTCAACCGCAGCTACGAGATGATGGGCATGCTGGCCGCCCTCGACATGGGGCTCGACACCGATATCCTGATCGAGTCCCTGGAGACGCCCGAGGGCAAGACCTTCCGGGAGATCCGCCAGCGCGAGGGGCTGAAGGCGGCGCTGGCCTGGCGCGATTCCCGCTTCGCCGGGAGCAAGGGCTGAGCGCTTCCCGCCCGGCCTTGCTGGCGGGAACAGCAATGGCTATGGTCCCTCGAAAGCCGGCGCGCTTCGCGAGGAAATGGCCATGTTCCACGGATCCCTGACTGCTCTCATCACCCCCTTCCGCAACGGCGAGGTGGACGAGCCGGCCTTCCAGAAATTCGTCGATTGGCAGATCCAGGAGGGCACCGACGCGCTCGTTCCCTGCGGCACCACCGGCGAATCGCCGACCCTCTCCCATGGCGAGCATATGAGGGTGGTGGATCTCTGCATCGAGGCGGCGGGCGGACGGGTGCCGGTGATCGCCGGGACCGGTTCCAACTCGACCGCCGAGGCGATCCACCTGACACGCCATGCCAAGGAGGCAGGGGCTTCGGCCGCCCTCATCGTCATGCCCTACTACAACAAGCCGACGCCGGAGGGCCAGTACCGCCACTTCAAGGCGATCCACGATGCCGTGGACATCCCGATCATCATCTACAACATCCCCGGCCGCAGCGTGGTCGACATGTCGGTCGAGACCATGGCCAAGCTCGCCAAGCTGCCGAACATCATCGGCGTCAAGGACGCGACCAACGACCTCGCCCGCCCGGTTCGCACCAAGCTCGCCATCCAGAAGGAGTTCTGCCTGCTCTCCGGCGAGGATGCGACGGTGATGGCCTTCCTGGCCCAGGGGGGCGATGGCTGCATCTCCGTCACCGCCAATGTGGCGCCGCGCATGCTGGCCGATATGCATGGTGCCTGGCGGCGCGGCGACCTCAAGGCCGCCATGGGGATCAACGAGCGGCTGACGCCGCTGCATGAGGCCCTCTTCTGCGAATCGAGCCCGGGCCCGGTGAAATATGCCGCCAACCTCCTCGGCCATTGCCAGGCGGATCTGCGCCTGCCGCTCTGCGAGATCGCGGAGCCGAGCAAGCAGAAGGTGCAACGCGCGCTCGCCTCAGCCGGGCTCGTGAACTGAATCGCGTCTGAAGGGGGCGGCGGCCGCCATGGCCGAGGCAGAATCCAAGACCGTCGCCCAGAACCGCAAGGCGCGGCACAACTACTTCATCGAGGAGACGCTGGAGGCGGGGCTGATGCTCGTCGGCAGCGAGGTGAAGTCGCTGCGCGGCGGGCGGGCCAGCATCGCCGAAGCCTTCGCCGCCGAGAAGGAAGGCGAGCTCTACCTCATCAACGCCAATATCCCGGAATACGAATCGGCCAACCGCTTCAACCACGCGCCCAAGCGCCCGCGCAAGCTCCTGCTGCGCAAGCGCGAGGTCGAGCGCCTGCGCGGGCGCATCAACCGCGAGGGCATGACCGTGGTGCCGCTCTCGATCTATTTCAACAAGCGCGGCATCGCCAAATGCCAGCTCGGCATCGCCAAGGGCAAGCGCATGGTCGACAAGCGCGAGACCATCAAGCAGCGCGACTGGCAGCGCGAGCAGGCGCGGGTGTTGCGCGAGCGGAACCGGTAAGTCCAGCCGGGGGAGGGGGTCGGCCGGCGCGCATGGCGCCGACGACCGGTCGAGGGGGCGGCCAATGGATTTGGGAATCCTTGCGATAGTCTGCGTCCGAAACGAGCAGATCCACATCAGGCGATGCTTGACCCATCTAATCCAAGACGGGATCGATGTCGTCTTGCTGGACAACGGCTCGACCGATGCCACGCTGGCGATCGCGCAGGAGTTCCTGGGACGCGGCCTCGTCTTCATCGAGCCCTCGCCTTGGA
>DATBBO010000405.1:0-3598 GCA_036270995.1 Dongiaceae bacterium
AGATGAAGGTCATCGGCGACGCGCTCGGCATCGGCATGCTGGGACTCGGCTTCGATCCCAAGTGGCGTCGCGAGGATGTGCCGTGGATGCCGAAGGGCCGCTACAAGATCATGCGCGAGTACATGCCGAAGAAGGGCAAGCTCGGCCTCGACATGATGCTTCGCACCTGCACGGTGCAGGTGAATCTCGACTACGAGAGCGAAGCCGATATGGTGCGCAAGCTCCGCGTCAGTCTCGCGTTGCAGCCGCTCGCCACCGCGCTCTTCGCCGATTCGCCTTTCACCGAGGGCAAGCCCAACGGCTTCCAGAGCATGCGCAGCCATGTCTGGACCGACACCGATCCCGACCGCACCGGCATGCTGCCCTTCGCCTTCGAGCCCGGCATGGGCTTCGAGCGCTATGCCGACTACATGCTCGACGTGCCCATGTACTTCGTCTACCGCGACGGCCACTATCTCGACGTCGCCGGCCAGTCCTTCCGCGATTTCCTCGCCGGCAGGCTGCCGGGACTGCCGGGCGAGATCCCGAGCATGGGCGATTGGGTCAATCATCTGACCACCGCCTTTCCCGAGGTGCGCCTGAAGCGCTTTCTCGAGATGCGCGGCGCCGACGGCGGCCCCTGGGACCGGCTCTGCGCCCTGCCGGCGCTCTGGGTCGGGCTGCTCTATGACAGCCAGGCGCTGGATGCGGCCTCCGAGATGGTCAAGGACTGGACCGTCGCAGAGCTCGAGACACTGCGCCGCGATGTGCCGCGCCAGGCACTCGAGACCGACTTCCGCGGCCGCAAGCTCCGCGACTGGTCGAAGGATCTGCTCCGCATCGCCCGCGCCGGGCTCGTAGGGCGGCGCAAGCTCGACCGCATGGGGGGCGATGAAAGCCATTTCCTCAACGCCCTCGATCACATCGTCGATTCCGGAAGGACCCCGGCTCAGGAGAAGCTCGAGCTCCTCCATGGCCGCTGGAAGGGCGCCGTCGATCCGGTCTTCGCCGAGTTCGCCTACTAGCGATGACCTATCAGCGATGACCAGCCAGCCCGCGACTCTGGCAAGTCTGCCCTATCTCTCCCAAGCCTATCTCGAGCAGCTGTCGATCACGACGGAGGAGATCGTCGACAGCATCGAGCGTCTCATCCTCGCGCAGCGCCAGGGCCGGGTCTGGTGCGCGCCCAAGGTCGTGGCCCTTCCGGGCGACGAGCGATACATCATGGCGACGCTCGCGGTCGCCGACGAGCCGGGGGTCGTGGCCACGAAGTCGCTGGTCTTGAACCCGCGCAATCCCCGGCGCGGGCTTGCCGCCATCAACTCGATCGTCACGCTGCTCGATAGCGAAACCGGTCTTCCTCTGGCCGTGGTCGACGGCAATTGGGTGACTGCGCGGCGCACCGCGGGTTTGAGCGCCGTGGCGGCGAAGCGACTGGCGTGTCCGGATTCGGCGATCGCTGCCTTCATCGGCTGTGGGGTCGAGGCGCGCAGCCATCTGGAGGCCTTCCACGATATCTTCCCGCTGCGGGAGATTCGGGCCTTCGGGCGCGGCGCAGCGAATCGCGACGCGCTTTGCAGGGCAGCCGAGGCGCGGGGCCTGAGGGCGATCGCCAGCGAGAGCGCACGGGAGGCGATCGAGGGCGCCGACCTCGTGGTCACGACCGTCACCCTCTCGCCCAAGATCGCGCCCTTCCTGGACGCGCGCTGGCTGAAGGCCGGCGCCTTCGCCGCCGTCACCGATCTCGCTTTGCCCTGGCTGCCGGAGGGCATGACGGCCTTCGAGCGCATCGTCATCGACGATCTGGAGCAGGAGGCCAAGATGGCCAAGCCCATGGTCGCGCCCGCGCTCGTCGCCGGCGACCTCGCCGCTCTGGTCTCAGGCGAACTGCCGGGCCGCAGGAGCACCCGGGAACGGACGGCTTTCGTGTTTCGGGGCCTGGCCGTCGGCGATCTCGCAGTGGCCGGGCTTGCCTACCGCCGGGCCCAGGCGAGCGGCGCGCTACCGGCATAGGTGTCGAGCCGCTTCGCCATGCGCCGGCTCGCTCTCATACTACTGCTTGTGATCGGCCTGCCGCTCGCGGCGGAAGCCGCGATGCAGGGCGAGAATCTCCTCGTCCCGCCCATGCCGGCCGGCTGGGTCAAGATCTATGACGCCCATGGCAACGGCATCAGCATGGTGGAATACGTACCGCCCGGGCAGAGCGTCGACAGCTGGTCGGAGATGATCAATGTCGAGGTTTTTCATGGCCGCGGCGGCACCAGACCCGAGGCCCTGCAGCAGAAGGTGGCCGACGGGTTCAAGGTCAATTGCGATGCCTTTCATGTCGACGGCCTCGGCCATGGGACGACGAGCAGCCTGCCGGCGGCGCGCTGGATCACCTATTGCGGCAGGGTGAAGGAGACGGGCAAGGGCGAGATCACCTATTTCCAGGCAATCAGCGGAAAGGCGAACTTCTATCTGGTGCAGCGCGTGCTGCGCGTCGCGCCCTTCGCCATAGCCAAGCCACCCTTCGACGCTGCCACGCTTGCGGCGTGGCAGAAGTTCTTCGACCAAGTGAGCGTCTGCGACAGCGTCGATCCCTCGCGCCTCTGCCCCTGACCCGTGTTCGTGGTTCTCGAAGCCGGTCTACAGCTCCCGTTCGGCCAGTTCGCGGAACGCGTCGGGCACCGAGTGATTGAGGCCGAGCGCGGCGGAGCCGTAGCCGACCGCCTCCCAGCCGAAGCGATCGCGGATCGCATCGACGGCGCCGTCAGCCAGACGCTGCGCCATGGCCTTCCGGCTGCCGGGGCGCCGCCCTTCATCGCCGAGCCCGAGCGGCAGATCCATCTGCACCGCCATTTCCCGATCGAGATCGGAGACGGAGATTCCCAGCAGTGAGATGCTCTTCTCCCGTGGATGGTCCGCAAGCGCCCGGCGCACCAGCGCTTCGGCGATCTCGGCCAGCACGATCGTCGCCGAGACCGGCGTCTCCAAGGTGAGCGAGCGGGTAACCGCGCGGAGATCGGCGAAGCGGACGCGGACCGTCACGTTCCGGCCGGCCAGGGATTTGGCCCTGAGCCGCGAGGCGATTCTGTCGGCGAGATGGCGCAGCGCCGGGCGGAAGACCCGCTCCTCGGCGGGCTTGCGGCCGAGCGCCGATTGCGCGCCCGCGGAATGTGCACGGCGGCGCGTCTCGATCTCCCGCGGATCGCGGTTCCAGGCCAGCGCCGCCAGCTTCTCGCCCGCGGCAGGCCCGAGCAGCCGCTCGAGCGACCAGCCCGGCGTCCGCGCCAGCTGTCCGATGGAATGCACCCCGGCCTCGGCCAGCCGCGCCTGGGTGACCGGACCCACGCCCCACATCAGCTCGACCGGCAAATCGTGCAGGAAGGCGAGCTCCATCGCCGGATCGACGACCACGAGCCCGTCGGGCTTGGCGACCTGCGAGGCGATCTTCGCCAGATGCTTGGTGCGCGCCACGCCGACCGAGATCGGTAGTCCTAATTCTTCCCGCACTCTCCGGCGGATCTTCCGTGCGATCTCCTCCGGCGAGCCGAAGAGACGAGTGCAGCCGACGACATCGGCGAAAGCCTCGTCGATGGAGAGCCGCTCGACCAGCGGCGTGAAATCGCCGAGGACG
>DATBBO010000406.1:0-3416 GCA_036270995.1 Dongiaceae bacterium
CCGAGCATCGCCAGCGCCAGGCCGCGGCGCTGCGCGACAATCTCGGCCGCCGCAAGCAGCAGCAGCGGGCCCGGCAAGCGGTTTCGGCCGGCGGGGCGGCATCGGCCCCCGATGCCGACGAGACAGTTCCGGACTGAATCGACCGGCCGTGCTTGAGGCGGCGGTCTCCATCAAGTAGAACCCGCAGGGATGCCCGTGCTCGAGACGGTACCAGCCTGCGGCGCGCGCGATCCCGGGGCTGGTCCCGGGTCGGGTGGTCCGGGCCGGTTGAGGAGCCATATGGACAGGATTCGAATCCGCGGCGGCGGCCGCCTCAAAGGCGAGATACCGATCAGCGGGGCCAAGAATGCGGCTCTTCCCCTGATGGCGGCCTGCCTCTTGACCGATGAAACCCTGAGGTTGGGCAACCTGCCTCATGTGGCCGATATCACGACCATGGCCAATCTCCTGGCCCAGCTCGGCGTGGAGGTCCATCTGAACGGCCATGCCTCGAACGGCGGGCATGACGGACGCGTGCTCGAGCTGACGGCCCGGCAGATCACCGAGACGCGCGCGCCCTATGATCTCGTGCGCAAGATGCGGGCCTCCGTTCTGGTGCTGGGGCCCCTGGTGGCGCGCTACGGCCGGGCGGAGGTGTCGCTGCCTGGGGGCTGCTCGATCGGCACGCGGCCCATCGACCTGCATCTCCAGGGCCTGCGCCAGCTCGGTGCCGAGATCGAGCTCACGGAAGGCTATGTCATCGCCCGTGCGCCCAAGGGGCTGACCGGCGCCCGGATCGTCTTCCCGAAGGTCTCCGTCGGCGCGACCGAGAATCTGATGCTGGCGGCGACGCTGGCCCGCGGCGAGACCGAGCTGGTCAATGTGGCGCGGGAGCCGGAGATCAACGATCTCGCCCTCTGTCTGCAGAACATGGGCGCCGATATCCAGGGCCTGGGCACGGACCGTATCCGCATCCGCGGCGTCGAACGCCTCAAGGGCACCAGTCACCAGACGGTCTGCGACCGCATCGAGGCAGGCACCTATGCCATGGCGGCGGCAATCACCGACGGCGAGATCGAGCTCGTCGGTGCGCGCCTCGGGCTGCTGGGTGCCGTCGCCGATGCCCTGCGCAGCGCCGGGGTGACCATCACCGAGACCAATCGCGGCCTCAAGGTGCAGCGCGCCAACGGCGAGCTGCGGGGCGTCGATGTCATGACCGAGCCTTATCCCGGCTTCGCCACCGATCTGCAGGCGCAGATGATGGCGACGATGGCGACCGCCCAGGGGGCGGCCATGATCACCGAGACGATCTTCGAGAATCGCTTCATGCATGTGCCGGAGCTTTGCCGCATGGGGGCCAGCATCAATGTTCACGGCGCCTCCGCCATGGTACGCGGCGTGCCCCGTCTGACGGGCGCTCCGGTCATGGCGACCGACCTGCGCGCCTCGGTTTCCCTGGTCCTGGCGGGGCTCGCGGCTGTAGGCGATACGATCCTCAATCGCGTCTATCATCTCGACCGCGGCTATGAGCGACTGACCGAGAAACTCGCCGCCTGCGGGGCGGAGATCGAGCGCCTGAAGGGCTGAGACGAGCCATGGCCGAAGCTCTCAAGTTGCGCGCGCGCGATGCCGGCGATCTGGAGATGATCGCCGCTATCCTTCAGGACGCGCTGGTACCCCTCGCCGATATGAAATATCTCCCGCGGGAGCAGCGCTTCGCGCTCATGCTGAACCGCTTCCGCTGGGAGGGTGCGCCGAAGGAGCTTGTCGGCAAGGCCGGCTCGCCCTCCGGGCGGCGGCCGAAATCGGGCAGCGGCCAGGATGCCCGCTTCGCCGATCAGGACGCCACGGCCTTCGAGCGGGTGCATGCGGCCCTGGTCTTCGACAAGGTGCTGAAAGTCCAGCATCGGGGCATGGGCACCGCGGCCAGGGCCGGGGTCCTCGTGCTTCTGACCCTCCGCCTGGTGGACGCCGTCGTCGTGATCTCCTTTGCCGGCGGGGCGGAGATTCGCCTGGAGGTCGAGCGGCTTACCTGCCATCTCGAGGATCTGGGCGAGCCCTGGCCCACCGTATGGCGCCCGCAACATTCCGAAGGCGAAAGTTCCGGCGGCCTCCCATGAACCCCGGCGGATCGCGCCGTGGGGCGAGGTGGCAAGGGCCGGCCGCGGCGCCGCTGGTCCTGGCCCTGCCCAAGGGACGCATCCTGGCCGAGGTGATGCCGCTCCTGGCCCGCACCGGCATCCGCCCCGAGGCCGCCTTTGCGGATCCCGAAAGCCGCCAGCTCCGCTTCAGCACCAGCCGGCCGGAGATCGAGATCATCAGGGTGCGCAGCTTCGATGTCGCCACCTTCGTCGCCTTCGGGGCCGCCGCGCTCGGCGTCGTCGGCAGCGATGTCCTGATGGAATTCGACTATCCCGAGGTCTACGCCCCCGTGGATCTCAAGCTCGGCCGCTGCCGGCTCGCGGTGGCGGAGCCGGCCTCGCTGTCCCATGCCGATGATCCGACGCGCTGGAGCCATATCCGCGTCGCGACAAAATACCCCGAGATCACCCGTCGCCATTTCGCCGCCCGCGGAGTGCAGGCCGAATGCATCCGGCTGTCGGGGGCGATGGAACTGGCGCCTAGCCTGGGGCTCTGCCGGCGCATCGTCGATCTTGTGGCCAGCGGCGAGACGCTGAAGGCCAATAATCTGGTCGAGATCGAGCATATCGCCGACGTGAGCGCGCGGCTGGTGGTCAATCGGGCCGCCCTCAAGACCGATCCCGAGGGCGTGGGCGTGTGGGTCGAGCGCATCCGCGAGGCGGTGGATGCCTCCTGAGACCGGGAACGCAGAGGCGAGGCGGCGCATCTGCAAGGTCACCCTCGACGAGCGGACGGTGGTCCGGCGCAGCCCGGAGGTGGAGCATGAGCGCGCGGTCGCCATCTTCGATCTGATCGAGGAAAGCCATTTCGCGCCGGTGGGCGACGATTCCCATGGGCCCTATAGCCTCCGTCTCGGCATCGTCGAGAACCGCCTGGTGATGGATGTCCGCACCGAGCAGGGCGAGGAGCTGAGCAAGGTGATCCTGGCGCTCTCGCCCTTCCGGCGGATCGTCAAGGACTACTTCACCGTCTGCGAGAGCTATTACCAGGCCATCCGCTCGGCCTCGCCCTCCCAGATCGAGGCCATCGACATGGGGCGCCGCGGCCTGCACAACGAGGGCTCCGATCTGCTGCGCGAAAGGCTGGCCGAAAAGATCGAGCTCGACGCCACCACGGCGCGCCGGCTGTTCACCCTGATCTGCGTCCTGCATATCAGAGGGTAGTGCCGCGTGGCCGAGCTTCCCGGAAGCGTCCTCTTCTGCTGCACGCTGAACGCGCTGCGCTCGCCCATGGCCGAAGCCATGCTGAAGCATCTTCACGGCCGGCGCATCTTCGTCGATTCGGTCGGGGTGCGG
>DATBBO010000407.1:0-4796 GCA_036270995.1 Dongiaceae bacterium
TGCGTTCTGGACCGGCCCGTCGGTTGCGAGGTTGAAGGACGGGTCGCTGCGGCTCGCCGTCAGCAGCGAAACCAGATATGCGATCGCCAGCAGCAGAAGAAGGAAGCCCGAGACCTCCTCGAAGCGTCGGCGCAGGAAGACGCGCGTACCGGTCGGGACGAAGCCGGTCGTCGTCTGGTCGGTCATGCGACCGCTTCCTCGCGCTGGCCCAGCACCTTGACCAGGCGCCCCAGCCCTTCCTCCAGCACCTCCGGCTCATGCACAAGGGCGACGCGGATATAGGGCGTGCCGGGGTTGCGACCTTCCGAATCGGGCCGCGCCATATAGGCGCCGGGGAGAACCCTGAGGCCCACCTTGGCCCAGAGCCGGCGTGCCGCCGCCTCGCCATCCCCGACATCCAGCCAGAGGAAGAACCCGCCCTTGGGCTGGGTGAAGCCGAAGCGGTTGCCCAGCATGCGCTCGGCAATGGCAAAGCAGCGCCGATAGCGCGCGCGTCCGGCCTCGACATGGCGCTCCTCGCGCCAGAGGGCGGCAGATGCGGCGAGTGCCGGGAAGGAGGGGGCACTGCCCCCGAAATTGACCAGCTGGGTCACGCGGCGAATCAGGCGCCGGTCCCCGGCGATGAAGCCGGAGCGCAGGCCCGGCGCCGCCGAGCGCTTGGAGAGGGAATGGAGCACGACGATATTGTCGAGCCGGCCATCGGCCACTTCGAGCGCGCCGGTCGGAGGCTCGTCGCGATAGATCTCCGCGTAGCATTCGTCGAAGGCGACGGTAAAGCCGTGCTTGCGGCCCAGCGCCACCCAGCGCGCGAGATACGCGCGCGAGGCCACGGCCCCTTGCGGGTTCGAGGGCGAGCAGACATAGGCCAGCGCCGTGCGCGCCAGGGCTTCCGGGGCGATGTCATCGGGATCGGGCAGGAAGCCGGTGGCGGCAGTTGCCGGCAGGAAGACCGGCTCGGCGCCGGCCACCGCCGCGGCACCGGCATAGACGTGATAGAAGGGGCTCGGCATCAGCACCGCCGGCCGGGCCCCCTGACCCTGCCATTCGGGCACGGTCGCGAGCGCGATGTGGAACAGGGCCTCACGCGTACCGGCGCAGGGCATGATCTCCTGGTCGCGGTCGGGGAACCCTTCCGGCAGGCCGTAGCGGCGCTGCAGCCAGGCCTGCACCGCGGCGCGGAAATCCGGCGTCCCGGCCGATTGGGGATAGCGCGACCACTCCGCCTTGTCCCGCTCCAGGATCTCCGCCAGGAAAGCAGGGGGCTGGGCCTGGGGCTCGCCCACGGAAAAGGCGAGCGCCGGGGCGCCGGGCGCAATGTCCCCCAGCAGGGCGTTCAGCCGGGTGAAGGGATGGAACTTCAGCAGCGAATCGAGCCGGTCCGTCACGATGCCCATTCGTCGTTGTGCTGTAAGCGGACGCTCGCACCGCCGGCCGAGCGACTCGGCCGGCGGCGCGACAGCGCCGCGGGACAGAACATAAACGACTTTACCGGCGGGCGGCACCCCTCCCTGCAAAGGGCGCAGGCCCGGCCGGCCTGCCACGCGCGCGCTGACTCATCAGGCGACCGACTCGCCGTGCTGCGTGATGTCGAGGCCCTCGCGCTCCTCGTCCTCGGTGACGCGCAGCCCGATGGTGGCGTCGATGATCTTCAGCAGGATGAAGCTGATGATGGCGTCGTAGACGATGGTGACGGCCACGCCATAGAACTGGGTCAGGACCTGGGCCGGATTGCCGTCGATCAGCCCGACGGTGGCATCGCCGCCGACCACGGCCTTGGTGGCGAAGACGCCGGTCAGCATCGCCCCGATGATGCCGCCGATGGCATGGACGCCGAAGGCATCGAGGGAGTCGTCGTAGCCGAGCGCGTTCTTCAGCGTGGTGGAGGCGAAGAAGCAGATCACGCCGGCGGCGATGCCGATGACGAGAGCGCCGGTGGGATCGACGAAGCCCGAGGCGGGTGTCACCGCCACCAGGCCCGCGACCGCGCCGGAGATGACGCCCAGCACGCTCGGCTTCTTCTTGGTCGCCCATTCGGTGAACATCCAGCCCAGCGCCGCGGCGGCGGTGGCGATCTGTGTCGTCGCCATCGCCATGCCGGCGCGCATATCGGCGGCGACGGCGGAGCCGGCATTGAAGCCGAACCAGCCGACCCAGAGCAGCGAGGCGCCGATCAGGCTGAGGCCGATATTGTTGGGGTGGAAGGGTATCCTGCGATAGCCGGTGCGCGGGCCGATGACGAGGCAGGCGACGAGCCCGGCGATGCCGGCATTGATATGGACGACGGTGCCACCGGCATAGTCGAGCACGCCGAGCGATCCCAGGAACCCGCCGCCCCAGACCATATGCGCGATGGGCGCGTAGTCGAGGATCAGCCAGAGACTGCAGAAGGTCATGATGGCGGAGAACTTGACCCGATCCACCACCGATCCGGTCATCAGCGCCGGGGTGATGATGGCGAAGGTCATCTGGAAGCACATATAGACGCTCTCGGGAATCGTCGGCGCTAGCGGGTTCGCCCCGCCGATGGCCATGCCGTGGAGGAAGAAGCGGTCCAGGCTGCCGATGAAGCTGCCGCTGCCGGTGAAGGCGAGGCTGTAGCCGATGACCATCCAGAGCACCGTCACCAGGCAGGTGACGCCGAAGCTCTGCGCCATGGTGTTGAGCAGGTTCATCTTGCGTACCATGCCGGCGTAGAACAGCGCCAGGCCCGGCACGGTCATCATCAGCACCAGGGCCGTGGAGGTCAGCATCCACGCCGTGTCGCCACGGTCGAGCTTCGGTGCGTCGGCGAAGGCGGGCATGGCGATCAGAAGCAGGGATCCCGTCAGGAGCGGGAGGAGCAGGCGCGATCTGGTCATGGCAAGATCTCCAGTGGAACGACTCCCTGTCCCGAGACAGCAAGCCTCGTGCCAATCGAAGCCCCGGGAACGCGCGCATCGATTCGCCCCGATTTCCGGCGATCGGCCAGCGCCTCTGATCGCGTTCGCGGCGCCCTGCCCATCAATTGAGCAGCGGTACCGGGATGGCTCCGCAGGCATTGCCGCCCCCCTTGCGGGGCGGGGAACGAAAAGCCGCGGCGCCCTGACGCTTTACAAGCCGCCATCGCCGCCGGAGGATCGCGCGATGTCGGATCCATCCCCTCTCAAGGCGGATGCCCTCGTCATCGGCGGCGGCATGGTCGGCACGGCGGTGGCGATCGCTCTCGGCGGCGCCGGCCTCGAGGTGGTGCTGGTGGATGCCGAGCCGCCCGCAGCGCGGGTGGAGGCCGGCTATGACGGCCGCTCCTCGGCCATTGCCTATGGCTCGCGCCAGGCGCTAGCCATGCTGGGGATCTGGCCGGGCATGGCGCCCGAGGCCGAGCCCATCCTCGACATCCGCGTCTCGGATGGCCGGCCGGGCGAACCGGCAGCACCCCTGTTCCTGCACTACGATCATCGCGACTCGGGCCTCGACGCCCCCTTCGGCCATATCGTGGAGAACCGGGCGATCCGTCGGGCGCTCGCGGCCCGCCTCGCCGCACTACCCCAGGTGATGGTGGCGGCCCCCGCCCGCCTCGCCGAGGTCTCCCGCCAGCCCGGCCATGTGGAGGCCCAGCTCGAGGATGGACGCCGCATTCGTGCCCGCCTGCTCATTGCCGCCGATGGCGCCCGCTCGAAGCTTCGCCGCGATGCCGGAATCGCCGCGGCCGAGTTCGCCTATGGCCAGACCGGCATCGTCTGCACCGTCGCCCATGAGTTGCCCCATGGCGGTGTCGCCCATGAGCATTTCCTGCCCGCAGGGCCCTTCGCCATGCTGCCCATGACGGATCACGAGGGACGGCACCGCTCCTCGATCGTCTGGACCGAGCGCAATGCCCGGGTATCCGCGCTGCTGGCCCTCGACAACGTGGATTTCTCCGCCGAGATCGAGCGGCGCTTCGGCGACAGCCTGGGGCGGATCGCGGTGCTGGGTGGGCGCTGGTCCTATCCGCTGCGCCTCATCCATGCGGCGCGCTATGCCGATCATCGCCTGGCGCTGGTGGGCGATGCGGCCCATGCCATCCATCCCATCGCCGGCCAGGGGCTCAACCTTGGGCTCCGCGACGTGGCGGCGCTGGCGGAGGTGATCGCCGATGCCTGGCGTCTCGGCCTCGATATCGGCGCGGCGGATGTGCTGGAGGATTACCAGCGCTGGCGACGGGTCGATTCCCTGCTGCTGATCACGGTGACCGACAGCCTGAACCGTCTCTTCTCCAACGATCTGGCGCCGCTGCGCCTCGCCCGCGATCTCGGCCTTGCGGCCGTCGACCGGCTGCCGCCGCTGAAGCGCCTCTTCATGCGCCATGCCATGGGCGCCGCCGGCCCACGCCCCCGCCTGCTGCGCGGCGAGCCGCTATAGGGTTCCTTCACCGGCGGTTTTTCGCGACCTGCGTCTTGCTGTCGTGGTGAAGGACCGAATCCGCGAAGGCGAGCCCAATGCCATACCATTGCGAGGCCAACTCGGCTTGACGCCCGCGGGCCTGCCGCGGATGATTGCTCCAAGGCGAAAAAACGGCGCGGCTTTGCACGCGCCGCGCGCATGAGGCAAGCAGCAGGAAAGGGAGGCAATGGAATGAGAGGACATTCTGCGGCGGCGAAATCCCTCGCCGTTTTGGCATTGGGCGCAGCCGTCGCGATCGGCGCGGCGCGGCCCGCAGCGGCGGATGTGCCGGAATCGAAGGATCCCATCAAAATAGCGCTCATGGATTGGACGAGCGTGAACATCAACGCCCATATCTACGGCGATATCCTGAAGAAGCTCGGCTACAACGTCGAATA
>DATBBO010000408.1:0-7823 GCA_036270995.1 Dongiaceae bacterium
ATCACCGGGTGATGGGCCGGCGCCTCGTCGGCCGGGGCTAGGCCGCTCGCCTCGCTCGGCGCGGGCGGAATGTCGGCGGGCAGGTCGGAGAGAGGCTCGCCCTCGACCGTCTCCCCGAAGACCTCGCTGGTGAGGCGATTCTCCCCGCCGCCGGTGGCCCGCAGCGCAACGACCTCGCTGCCACTCTCCGCTTCGGGGGCATATTCGGGCACCCGGCCGGCAGGCTCGGCCGGCGGTTCCTCACCCGCGGTCGGCGCGGCGGAGCGGCCTTCCTCGGGGTATGGCGCTTCGGCCGCCGCTTCCTCGGCAGGCGGTTCGCCCGGCTGGATGCCGTCCGCCTCGGCGTCCTCGGCCCGGGTCTCCTCGGCGAAGGCTTCCTCGCCTAGGGCGTCTTCCGCCGGGGCCTCCTCGGCCGGGGTTTCCTCGGCTCGGGCATCATTGGCCGGGGCTTCCTCGGCGCGGGAGCCGCGGCCGCGGCCACGGCGGTGATGACGCTGGTGAGCCTCCTCCTCACGCTCGTCCTCTTCGCGGGCGAGCGCCGCCTGCTCGGCGAGCAACGCCTCGCGATCCTCGACAGGGATGCGGTAGTAGTCCGGGTGGATCTCGCTGAAGGCGAGGAAGCCATGGCGGTTGCCGCCATATTCCACGAAGGCGGCTTGGAGCGATGGCTCTACCCGCGTGATCTTGGCGAGGTAGATGTTTCCTTTGAGTAGTTTCTTGCTGGCGACCTCGACGTCGAACTCTTCAAGTCGCCGTCCGTCCACCACCGCCACTCGGGTTTCTTCCGGGTGGGTGGCATCGATAAGCATACGTTTTGCCATAGGCAATATTCTCCATGACGCGCCCAGCGCGGGCCCGGGAGGCGGGCGCCGGCGGCGCGACAAGACTGTAGGTTGATCCGAATTTCGTCATAACGACCCTTATGGGCGGCCCTTGGGCCGGCCCTGACGCCTCAACGGCGCGAGAGCGAATTCCCGTCGTCCGCGCGCTGCCGGTTTGCCGGGGACCCTATCGGGGCTTTTCCTTTGCCGTGGCCTTGGGAAGAGCCGCCGGGGTCGGCGCCTGGCGCGCCGCAGCGAGATGCGGACAGCCCGGAACTTAGCGGGCATAGCCCCCCAGGACAACAGGCATTTTCGCAGACCCGCCAGTCAGATATGCATTTACCGATAGATTCCAATGACTTTGTCGAGAATATTTGCTAGAGAGTCTAAAGGCAGGTCGCAACATGCTTGATTCGCGTCGGTGGTGGTTGGTTCTGCTGGGCCTGTGCCTGCTTTCCCGCGGGGCCTGGGCAGGGGACGCCATTCTCAATATCCGGCTCGGCCTGCAGCCGGACGCCACCCGGGTCGTTCTCGATCTGTCCGAGCCGAGCGCCTATCGCGTCGGCCTGATGGCGAGCCCACCGCGTCTCTATGTCGAGTTGCCCGCGGCCGCGGCCCCGGCTGCGCTGCCGCGTGGCCGTGGCCTGGTCCGGAGCCTCGCTCTCGGCGGCCAATCCGGCCTCACGCGCATTGTCGCCAATCTCAAGGAGCCGGCGAAGGTCATCAGGGCCGACCTCATCTTCGGCACAGGAGATGCCCAGTCCCGCCGGCTGGTGGTCGATATCGCGCCTGCCAGCGCCTCGGACTTCGCCCAGGCCCTCATCGCCGGCCCGATCGATTCCAACCCGCCCATCGTCCTCGGCAGTGCCGAGGCGGAGAACGGGACGGCAGCGGCCCCCGCCATGCCGGCCCCTCAGGCAGATCCGGCGTCCACCGCGTCAGCGCCGCCAAGCCTTGCCGATAACGGCACCGTCCTTCCGATGCTGAGGCCGGGCTCCGCCATCGAGCCGGCCATGACCCCGCCCGCCGCACCCGCCTCCCAAGGCGCGCTGACCACCGCCATGTCCTCGGCCCTGCCGGTGACCCCGGCGGCGCTGATCTGGCCCAATGCGGTCCCGAGCCTACGGCCGGGAACGGCGGGGCCATCCGGGCCGCTGCGGCTGATCTATCTCGATCCCGGCCATGGCGGGGTCGATCCCGGCACCATCGGCGGCGACGGGGTCTATGAGAAGAACATCACCCTCGCCATGGCCAAGGAGCTGCAGCGCCAGCTACTTGCCACAGGCCGCTACCGGGTCAAGATGACCCGCCAGGCGGATCAATACGTGCCGCTGCGTCTGCGCTTCGAGATGGCGCGGCGCGACCATGCGGACATGTTCATCTCCCTGCATGCGGATTCGGACCCCGGCTCGCTCAGCCGGGGAGCTACGGTCTACACGCTCTCGGAGACGGCCTCCGACGCCGAGGCGGCGGCGCTGGCGGCCAAGGAGAACAAGGCGGATCTGATCGAAGGAGTCGACCTTTCGCAGCAGAATACGACGGTCACCTCGATCCTGATCGATCTCGCCCAGCGCGAGACCAAGAACCGGTCGGCAGCCTTTGCCGAGCTCCTGGTCCATGACATGGGGCAGGTCACCTTGCTGCAACGCAACTCCCACCGCTATGCCGGCTTTGCCGTGCTCAAGGCCCCGGACATCCCCTCGGTCCTGATCGAGCTCGGCTATCTCTCCGATGCCCAGGACGAGGCCCTGTTGATTTCGCCCCTGCATCGGACCAAATTGGCGGGAGCCATGCTGCGGGCCATCGACGGCTACTATGCCGAGACGGCGGGCGGCAGTCGATCCTGAGAGAGTGCCGGAGCCGGGCTGATGCTCCGGAGCGCCCAAGGCTGGAGCAATGCGTTTCCTTAGAATTCTCGGTTTTCTCTTCGTCATCGGGGCGATCCTCGTCGTCGCCGGCGGCATTGCCGGTTGGCTGGTGATGCAGCGCTATACCGCCGATCTTCCCGACTATACCCAGCTCGCCAAATACGATCCGCCGGTAGTGACCCGGGTGCTCGCAGGCGACGGGCGCCTGCTGGCCGAATACGCCATCGAGAAGCGGGTCTATCTGCCCATCGGCTCGATCCCCAAGCGCGTGATCAACGCCTTCCTCGCCGCCGAGGACAAGAGCTTCTATTCCCATCCCGGCATCGACGTGCAGGGGATCATCCGCGCCGGCATCACCAATCTGACCCATCTCGGCACCGATCGCCGGCCCGTGGGCGCCTCCACGATCACCCAGCAGGTCGCCAAGAACTTCCTGCTGGGCAACGAGGTCTCGCTGAAGCGCAAGGTGCGCGAGATCATCCTGGCGCTGCGCATCGAGCAGGCCTACAGCAAGGATCACATTCTCGAGCTCTATCTGAACCAGATCTATCTGGGCGCCGGCAATTACGGCGTCACCACGGCGGCCCTCAACTACTTCAACAAGTCGCTGGACGACCTCAGCATCGCGGAGGCGGCCTATCTCGCCTCGCTGCCCAAGGCGCCCAACAACTACGCCATCGACAAGCATCCCGAGGCGGCGCTGGCCCGGCGCAACTGGGTGATCGGCCAGATGCGCGAGGACGGCTATATCAGCGATGCCGAAGCCGCCGCCGCGACGTCCGCGCCGCTGAAGCTCAATCCGCGCGGCGCCACCGAGGTGGTGACCTCCGACTACTTTGCCGAGGAGGTGCGCCGCGAGCTGGTGGCCCGCTTCGGCGAGGATGCGCTCTACAAGGGCGGGCTCACGGTGCGCACCTCCCTCGATCCGCGCCTTCAGGCCATCGCCGACAAGGTGCTGCATGCCGGGCTCATGAAGTATGACCGCGAGCACGGCTTCCGCGGGCCCTTCACCAAGATCGACGCCTCGGGCGGCTGGCCCCAGGCGCTCGCCGCCGTCGCCCCGCCGCCCGGCCTCTATGACTGGAAGCTCGCCGTGGTGCTGAACAGCGACGCCAAGGAGGCCAAGATCGGCCTGGGCGAGGGGACAGAGGGCACGATCCCGCTCTCCGAGCTCACCTGGGCGCGCCATGTCGACCCCACCACCCACAATATGGGCCCGGCGGTCCACAAGGCGAGCGACGTGCTGTCGCCGGGCGATGTGATCGCGGTCGAGCCGGTGACCAAGGATTCAACCGGCAAGGACTATCCCGCCGAGACCTATGGGCTGCGCCAGATCCCCGAGGTCAGCGGCGCCATGGTGGCGATGGATCCCCATACCGGGCGCGTGCTGGCGGTGACCGGAGGCTGGAGCTTCCAGATCAGCGAGTTCGACCGCGCCATCCAGGCGATGCGCCAACCGGGCTCCGCCTTCAAGCCGATCGTCTATACGACGGCACTGGAGAACGGCTTCACCCCCTCGACCGTGATCATGGACGCGCCCATCGTCATCGATCAGGGGCCGGGCCTGCCGCTGTGGCGGCCGGAGAACTTCGAGAAGAACTTCCTGGGGCCCGCCACGCTGCGCATCGGGCTGGAGAAATCGCGCAATCTGATGACCGTGCGCGTCGCCCAGGCCATCGGCATGAAGAAGGTGGCGGAGATGGCCAAGCGCCTGGGGGTCGTCGACAATCTGGACCCGGTGCTGGCCATGGCGCTGGGCGCCGGCGAGACCACGGTGCTGCGGCTCACCAATGCCTATTCCATCATCGACAATGGCGGCAAGAAGGTGAGCCCGAGCCTGATCGACCGCGTGCAGGACAAGCTGGGACACACGATCTTCCGCACCGATAACCGCGCTTGCGACGGCTGCAGCGGCATCACCTGGCAGAACCAGACGCCGCCCAAGATCCCCGATACGCGCGAGCAGCTCATCGATCCCGCCACCGCCTATCAGATGGTCTCGATGATGCAGGGCGTGGTCCAGCGCGGCACGGGCGCCATCATCGGCCAGCTCGGCCGGCCGCTGGCCGGCAAGACCGGCACGACCACCGATTCCAAGGATGTGTGGTTCGTCGGCTATTCGCCCGATCTCGCCGTCGGCTGCTACATGGGCTATGACCAGCCGCGCTCGCTGGGCGGCGATGTCGCCACCGGCGGCATGATCATCGCGCCGCTGTTCAAGAGCTTCATCGCCGAGGCCCTCAAGGGCCAGCCCAACGTGCCCTTCCGCATTCCTCCGGGCATCCGCCTGGTGCGCGTCGATCTTGCCAGCGGCCAGCGCGCCCAGCCCGGCGACACCAACGTCATCCTCGAGGCCTTCAAGCCGGGCACCGAGCCTAATGGCGACAACAACCAGGTCCTCATGGGCGTGGGTGCGTCCGCCTCCGGCGCCGGCGATACGCCGACGCCGGCCTCGGATTCGAGCGGCGGGCTTTACTGACCTAGAGCAAGATCGGGTCAGCTTGAATCAAGCTGACCCGTGAATCCTGCTCTATTTTATAGGCTGAGAGCCTGATTCACGTCTCAAGCCGAACGGACTTGAGACGATCAGGCTCTGGAGGTCACTTCAAGCGGTCGCGGATCTTATCCAGCCCGGCCTTGGCGCAGGCCTCGTCGAGATCGCCGCCCGGCGCCCCGGCAGCGCCGATCGCGCCGATGACTTCCTTGTCCATCTTGATGACCACACCGCCGCCGGTAGCGAGCAGATTGGGCAGCTTTGCCAGGAGCGCGGCGAAGGCCGGGGTCTGTGCCGCGCGTGCGACCAGGGCGGAGGTGTCGGACTTGAACGAGGCGCTGGTATAGGCCTTGTAGCTCGCGCTATCGAGAGAGTGGGCGCCCGCCCAGTCGCCCCGCAACAGCGCCTGCCTTACCCCGTCGGCGTCGACGAGGACTGCGGTCTCCGCATATCCCTGCTTGGCGCAAGCCTCCACCGCCGCGCCGACGGCCTCGAGGGCGAGAGCCGCCGGAATCCGGTGGCTGGTCAGGATCTGTGCGGCGGCCGGCTTCGCCATGCCGACGGTGCCATAGATCGCGACGGCGAGCGCTGCCAGACCGAGGAGGGGGTTTCGCGTTGTCATGCGGGGTTCTCCATGCTTCAGGACATTGCGGGAGCCCAGCTTGGCACAGGCCCGGACCGGCCGTAGTCCCAACCCCGTGAGCGCGATCCTCAAGCCGTCCGGCGGCCCTCGGCGAAAACCTGACGCCACTCCAGGATGCGGACCGATTGCCGGAGACCCGTGGGCCAGAACGGATCGCCCTCCAGGAGTGCCCTGACCGCCGCGGGATCTTCGGCCTCGACCAGCCATAGCCCGCCGGCGCCACGCCCATCGGGCTCGATCAGCGGGCCCGCGGCGCGGATCTTTGCCCAGTGCTCCTCCAGGAAATCCAGATGGGCGGGCATCAGGCGCGGGCGGATATCGGCCTTGCCGGGATTGTCGCTGAGCAGGACGGCGTAGAGCATCGGGCAGGCTCCTCTGCGGGATCGCGGCCCCGAGCCTAGTCCGGGCGGCCTGCGAGAAAACAAGCAACTTTGCGAAAGCGATCTGCAAATATGCAGGCCCATGAACTGGGATGACCTGCGCCACCTGCTGGCGATCGCACGGGCCGGAACCCTGGCTGCCGCGGCCCGGCGGCTGGCGGTGAATCAGACGACGGTGGCGCGCCGGCTCGCGGCCCTCGAGGCGGCACTCGGCGCCAGGCTGTTCGAGCGGGCCGACGGCCTGCTCCGGCCGACCAAGGCGGGCGAGCTTGCGCTGGCCCGCGCGGCGGAGGTCGAGCAGGAGGTCGGGGCCCTGGAGCAGGGGATTGCCGGCGCCGATCGCGCGCCTGCCGGGCTGGTCCGTGTGACGGCGGTACCGATCCTGGTGAACCGACTGCTGGTGCCGGCCCTGCCGGCGCTGAGCGCGCGTCATCCGCGCATCCGGCTGGAGTTGATCGCGGACTCGCGCAACCTGAGCCTGACGCGGCGCGAGGCAGACCTGGCGCTTCGCCTGTCGCGGCCGGAATCCGGTACGGGCCTGCTGACCCGGCGCCTCGGCGATTTCGACTATGCCGTCTATGGGCCGCGGGGCAAAGCGGCGAACAGGCTCTCCTGGATCACCTATGAGGAAGGGCTCGGCCATCTGCCCCAGGCGCGCTGGATCGCGCAGCAACCGGGCGCATCGATGGCGCCGCTCGCCGTCAGCGATGCGGAGGCGTTGGTCCATGCCATCCGGGCGGGGCTCGGGAAATCGCTTCTGCCTTGCCTGATCGCCGATCGCGAACCGGACCTCAGGCGTCTCGGCGTGGCCGTCCTCCGCCGCGAGCTCTGGCTGCTCGCCCATCGCGAGCAGCGCCATCACGGGCGGATCGGCACCGTGATCGCCTAGATCGAAGAGACGATAAAAGGCCGGCGATAGGCTACTTCAGGCGGTCCTGGATCTTGGCGAGCCCGGCTTTCACGCAATTCTCGTCGAGCTCGCTGCCGGGCGCGCCCGACGCGCCGATCGCGCCGACGGCCTCATCCCCGAGAAATTACCGGTGGCAGATGACGTCGTCGTCTGCGGTCTTAACCTCGATCGTTATCGGCCCCGGCGCGGTGATCTCGCTCCACGCCTGCATTGTGTTGTTGCATTTCCAATCCAGGTTCGAGACTGCGGTGTCGAAGAAAATGACCCCTCCGTCGGGTTTGGCCTTGCAGACGACGTGTGCGCCCATCCTTGCCCACTCTGCATTCATGCCGGCGCATATCGTCTGAAAGGTCGCAAGATTCAAAGGCATGACAGCCTTATCATCTGGAGGGAGCGGCGCCGTGGCACCACGATGGCAGATTATGTAATCCTCGGTGGTTTTGATCTCCATCCTCATGGGCCCGGGAAGAAACTCCTTGTCCATGGCCGCCATCGTGACCTCGCATCTATGTTGCATACCGGAGGTCGGCATTGGACTATGCGGTTCCGATATCAGGATTCCATCACGATAGGCGGTACACCTCTCTGGCCGTCCTTCCTTCGCCCAATCGCTATTCATTTTGTCGCATAACAATTGGAAATTAGCCTGATAGATCCCGGCCTTACCAGCAGCCCGGGCAACCGGATTGAACAACGCCGCCGAGAGG
>DATBBO010000409.1:0-2587 GCA_036270995.1 Dongiaceae bacterium
CCATCTTATGGCATATTGGCAGTTGATGCCCAGCGCCGGCGGGTGACCACCTGCATCACACCGCCCCGTCGCGCCTGCAAGGCGAACAAGCGGAAGACAATTTAATTTTTAGTGCACATGTTCTTGCCGTGCTGCATCTCGCCCTGGACATGGGCCGGGCGAGCCTCTATCCGGAAAGCGGGAAAAGGATCCTATGGCACGGCGAGTCGCATCGATTCTGGTCCTGATGCTGGGCTTGGCGGCCTGCTCAGCGCCCTCCGGCGGGGGAGGCGGAGCGAGTTACGCTCCCAGCGGGCAGGCGCGCGACCTGCTGTCCTGGCAGGGTCAGCCGGCGTCGGTGCTGGAGCAGCATCTTGGCCCGCCGGATTCCGTCGAGAAGCTCGATTCCGGCGAGACGATCATGAGCTATCGCTGGAGCCGGACTCAGACCTATGGCGGATATGCCGTCTCCATGGGCGGCTATTCCCAGCTCGGCACCCAATATGTCCCGACCCAGGTGGTGAGCCTAAATTGCCGGGCCCGCTTCACTGTCGGCGCCAATGGCCTGATCCAGTCCACCGATCTCCTCGGTAATGGCTGCATGGACATGCACCGCTAGAAAACGCTCGACCGCGCCCTGGCGTTTGGCGAGACTAGAGACATCGCGGGGTTGCAGATATTCAGGGGGATAGCCATGCGTAGCGCTGTACGCTTGCTCATGCTGGCCGGGGGAATGGCCCTCGGCGTTGCGGCCGCTCATGCCGGCGGGATGAATCCCTTTGGACCCTCGGGTCTGCCGCTGACCAGCAAGGACTTCGCGCAGATGGCCAAGGCGGTGGAGCCGTTGCTGGAAGACGAGACGATTCCGATCGGCACGGCCCGGTCCTGGAGCAATTCGCGCTCCGGCAATCAAGGGACGATCACGCTCGAGGGCCGCTTCACCTATGACTATCAGGGCAAGACTCTGCCCTGTCGCAAGCTGCGGTACCATACCGTGATCAGGAACTATGCCGATCCCTACAATCTGCGGATCAATCGCTGCAAGATCGCCGACGGAAACTGGATGCTGCTCTGAGGCGGACTGATCCTATCCAGTAGGCCGCGGACGCGCTTGGGCGGGAAAGCGGAAGCGCATGGCGAGGTTCCTGTCTCCTTTGGTTCTTCCTCTCGCCGGCTTGGCGATGCTGATGCCGATTCGCGCGATGGCCGATGTGATCGACGGCGACTGGTGCTTTCCCGATGGCCGGCGCTTCGAGATCCGCGGCCCTGACATCGTGACGCCGGCAGGCAGCCGGACCATGGGCGACTATTCGCGCCATCATTTCATCTATGTCGTGCCGCAGAGCGATCCCGATGCCGGCAAGACCATCGATATGCGCCTGATGAACGAGAACACGGTCTATCTCTGGATGGGCGGCCCCGCTTCCGAGACCGAAGCGCCGCCTCAGATCTGGCATCGCTGTCTTCCCGCCGTGAGTCTCGAGGGGGCCGCGGAGTTTCGCTTGCCGGGATAGAGCGGGAAGCAGCTCCGATCGTCGTCCTGTCCAACAGAGGAATCACCCATGCCATTCGATTTCAAGGGCCGGCGTGTCGTCGTGACCGGCGCCAGCCGCGGCATCGGCCGCGCCATCGCGCTGGAGTTTGCGGCCGCCGGGGCGGCGGTCTCCATATGCGCGCGGGGGGCGGACAAACTCGAGGCGACGCGCCAGGAGATCGCCCGACATGGCGGTAAAACCCACGGCGCCGTCTGCGATCTCGCCGACGGCGCGGATGTCGCACGCTACGTCGAGACGGCCGCGACGGCGCTGGGCGGCATCGATATCCTGGTCAACAACGCCTCGGGCTATGGCCAGACGGAGGAGGAGGCCAATTGGGCGGCCTGCATTGCCGTCGATCTCCTCGCCACCGCCCGCGCCTCGCGCGCGGCGGAGCCCTTCCTGGAGCGCGCGGGGCCGGGATCGTCGATCGTCAACATATCCTCGATTTCCGGCCTCTATGCGTCGCCCAGCGACGCGCCCTACGGCGCCGTCAAGGCGGCGCTCATCCAGTACACCGCCACCCAGGCGGTGAGCCTGGCGCCCAAGCGGATCCGGGTGAATGGCGTCGCGCCCGGCTCCATCGAGTTTCCCGAAGGCTATTGGGATCTGATGCGCACGCAGGATCCCGAGCTCTATCGACGGGCCATGGGACGCACGGCCTTCAACCGTCATGGACGACCGGAGGAGGTGGCCCAGGCGGTGCTCTTCCTCGCCTCGCCCCTCGCTTCCTGGATCACCGGCCAGACCCTGGTCGTGGATGGCGGGCAGAGCCTCGTCTAGCCGGATTCCGTCAGCTCGGCGACGGCCTCCCTCGCCACCGCAAGCGCCGCTTCCATGGCATAGGGCTTGGGCAGCCACCCCAGGGGTGCCGCCGGCTCGGCGCGGGCACGCGTCACCGGATCGGCATGGGCCGTGGCGAAGATGCAGCGAATCCCGAGGCTGCGGAAGATCTCCAGAGCCGCATCGATGCCGTCACGCGCGCCGGCCAGGCGGATATCCATCAGGATGAGCAGCGGGTGCTCTGCCTGGGCGAGCGCGATGGCCTCCTCGGCCGATGGCGCGGTTTCGAG
>DATBBO010000410.1:0-2317 GCA_036270995.1 Dongiaceae bacterium
CTTCGCCCCCCAGGGCGCCAGCCGCTTCGCCGGCGGTGGACTTGCCTATGGCACGGATGTCCAGGCGCCGGTCCTCGTCGCCGGGCCCACGCATCCCGGCGCCGGCTCGAACATCGTCGCCGTAGCCGGCGACTACGTGGCCAATTTCGGTGATTTCAACCTCACCCTGGGCGGTGGTGGCGAATGGGCCTTCACCCAGTACACGCCCGCGGGCGGCACTACGGGGAACAAGCCCTCCTGGTATCAGGCCGGCGCGCAGCTCGGCTTCGGGCATTGGACGGTCGGTGCTTCCGGCGCCTATTACGTGAACTATCTCGAGGTCGGCTTCCCGGGGACCACGGCCTCCCCAAGCGATGACGGGTGGGTCGCGAGCGCCGGCTTCAACTACAGCGTTCATGGCGTCGCCATTGGTGTGCAGGGCATCTACTCCCAATGGGGCCAGTCCGCCGTAGGGGCCGGCGACGAGAAGGTCTGGGGCGTCTCGCTGAACAGCACTTACGCTTATGGCCCCGGCATCAATCTGGAGGCGCAGTTCGCCTACACCTCGGCCAACTATAACGGCGCGGCGGTATCGCCCTTCATCTTCGGCCTGCCCTCGGTGCATGCGATCGAGGTCGATCTCGGTACCGCGATCAATTTCTGAACCGGACTTTTCCTCGGCCCCAATTCCCGCCATTCTGGCGCCATGACAATCGAGACCGTGACTCTCGACCCGGCGGCGGGTCTCGCCGCCGTCAAGGCGCGCATGGCCGGCGCGACGACCGCCGCCGGGCGCGCGACCGGCGATGTCCGGCTCGTGGCGGTCTCCAAGACGAAGACAGCGCCCGAGATCCAGCCGGTGCTTGCCGCCGGGCAGCGCCTGTTCGGCGAGAACCGTGTGCAGGAGGCGGCGGCGAAATGGCCGGCGCTCCGGGATCAGGTTCCGGATATCGAGCTCCATCTCATCGGCCCCTTGCAGACCAACAAGGTGCCGGAGGCCGTTGCCCTCTTCGATGTGCTCCAAAGCCTCGATCGCGAGAAGCTCGCTCGCGCGCTCGCCGGTGAGATGGCGAAGCGCGGCCGCCGCCCCGCTTGCTTCATCCAGGTCAATACGGGCGAGGAGCCGCAGAAGGCCGGCATCTTCCCGCGCCATACGGATTCCTTCATCGCGCTCTGCCGCGGCGAGCTCGGCCTGCCGGTCGCAGGGCTTATGTGCATACCGCCGGTCGAGGAGGAACCTGGGCTCCATTTCGCCTTGCTTCGGGAGATCGCAAGCCGGAACGGCCTTGCGGGCCTCAGCATGGGGATGAGCAGTGATTTCGAGACCGCCATTCGCTACGGCGCCACCCATATCCGCGTCGGGACGGCCATCTTCGGCGAGCGCGTCCCGGCCCCCGCTCCTCGAGAAGGCCGATGACAGCGGCGCCCTCGAAGCCCCTCGACCGCGGCAAGCTCTCCCTCGTCATGGCCTACTGCGCCGATGCGGAGAAGCTCCTGCTGGAGGACCGCTTCCACGACGCGCGCAAGGTCGTCCAGCAGGCGCTTCGCCTGGCGCCGAACTACGGCGCGGCCGTCCATATCCTCGGCGTGATCGAGATGGAAAGCGGCAATCTCGAGGAGGCAGCGCGGCTCATCAAGCGCACCACCGAGCTCGAGCCAACGGCCCATGATCCCTTCTATTTTCTCGGCCTGACCTATGTCAGCCTCGGCCGCCTCGAGGAGGCGGTCGTCGCCTTCAGCGCAGCGCTCGCCCTGAAGCCCGATCTGCGCGTGGTCCTGCGCGAGCTGAGCGAAGCGTTGGAAACCCTGGGGCGGAAGGAGGAAGCGCGCGCGGTCATTCGCCGGCGCCTGGAGCTCGACCCCCGGGATTTCGCCGCGCTCTACCAACTCGTGCGTCTCGATGCCAAGGGGGTGAGCCCCGAGGATCGCGCCCGGCTCGAGGCCATCGTCAAGGACGAGTCGCAGCCCGAGGAAAGTGCCGCCGCCTGGATGGCGCTGGCCGATATCTACGAGGCCGAGGGACGGGCCGATGAGGCCTTTCGCCATCTGAAGCGGGGCAACGACCTGCAGCATCAGGCCCTCACCCGCATCGACGGCAAGCTGCCATCCCAGATGGTGATGCCGAAGGGAAGAGCCTCGCGGCGCATGGCGCCGGCCAAGGCCATGGAGGAAGTCGTCCGGCGAACCACCTATACCGAGTTCGTCTTCGACGCTGCCTTCTTCGAAAAATACGCCGGCTTCGGCTATCCCTCCAATATGCCGATCTTCATCCTGGGCATGCCGCGATCGGGCAGCACGCTGATCGAGCAGATCCTTTCCAGCCATCCCCAGGTCCATG
>DATBBO010000411.1:0-2683 GCA_036270995.1 Dongiaceae bacterium
CAGATCGGCGATCCAGGCGGCCATATGCTCGGGAAGCTGGAGTCCGACGGTCATGCCCGGCAGCACGCCTTCATAGGTGGTCAGCGCCGGATCGTCCGGCGGGTAGCGCCCGGGATCGGGGCTGGTATCGGTATAGCCGAAGAGGGTCGGGTCATAGCCTGCCTTGCGCAGCTCGCGGGCAAGATTGGTGAAGCGGTCGTCCAAGGGCGTGCCGTTCTTCACCGAGCGGTGGTTCATCATGTAGAGCCCGGTCAGCATGCTGGTGCGCGCCGGGCCGCAGGGCGCGCATTGGGCATAGTGGCGCCGGAAAAGGACTCCCTGGCTCGCCAGCCGGTCGAGATGGGGCGTGCGCACACAGGCATGACCCAAGGCCGAGAGGCATTCGCCGCGCCATTGGTCGGCGGCGATGAACAGGACCTTGCGCGGCTCGGAGGCGGGCATGGCGGGCTCCCGGTGGCAGGGCGGGCAGACTACACCGGCCCGCCAGCCGATGGAATCCGGGGCAAGGGAAGGGCCGGAATCGTACCCCTATTGGCTAGCATGTGGCGCCGGTTGCACCTCTGCCCCCCGCGTGGCAGATTCCCAAGGGGAAGCGCTTTTATCGGACTTGGTTTGAACCTCAATCGGGAAACGTGCCGCCCAGGGACATGGGCGCGGCGCCCGTTGTTGTTTGTTCGAAACAGGGAGGGCGCAAGTGACAAAGCTGACGAAGGAGCAACGCGCAACGGCCGCAATCTTCGGTGCCGCCCGCGCCTTCAACCGCCGCACCTGGCTCAAGGGGGCTGTGGCCGCCGGCGTCTTGACCGCCACCGGCCCTTGGCTCGTCCGGGACGCCTTTTCCTCCTCGGGCGAGCTCAGCATCCTCAACTGGTCGGATGAGATACCCGATCCGGTCATCCCGGACTTCAGCAAGAAGACGGGCATCAAGGTCACCACCACGCCCTTCTCCCAGAACGAGGAACAGATCACCAAGCTCCAGTCGACCAAGGGGCAGGGCTTTGATCTCTGCCAGCCGACCCGCGACCGGGCGCCTCAGTTCAAGGATCTCGGCCTGCTCCAGCCCTTCGACCTGAACAAGCTTCCCCGCACCAAGGATGTCATCCCCTCGATGATGGAGGCGTCCACCAGCGTCTGGACCTGGGACGGCAAGCTCTATCATCTTCCTCATTGCTGGGGCACCGAGGGCATGGCCTGGCGCACGGATGAGTGGAAGGGGAGTGCGACCGATCTTAGCTTCGGTGACCTCTGGGGTGACGACGTCAAAGGCAAGATCCTTGGCCGGCCGCATTCGCTGATTACCGGTATCGGACTCTGGATGGATGCCTCGGGCAAGCTTCCCTCCAACCGCATGCTGGATACCTTCAAGGACGAGGACACGATGCGGAAGATCTGGGCCGAGCTCACCCAGTTCGCCGTCGACCACAGGCCCTGGGTGAAGCAGTTCTGGAGCAGCGCCGATGACACCAAGTCCGGGCTGATGCAGAACGGCTGCGTCATCGGCCAGACCTGGGATGGTCCGGTGTTGAGCCTGAAGAAGGAAGGCAAGCCGGTCACCTACCAGGCGCCGAAGGAAGGCGCCATCGCCTGGCTCGATGGCTGGGCTATGCCCTCGGCGGCGCAGAATGTCGACCAGGCCTATGCCTGGCTCGACTACCTCCAGATGCCGGAGACCTCGGCCAGGGTGGCCGAGGGTTCGGGCTACAATCCGATCGTGACCGGCGCCGATGATCTGCTGTCCGCCGACGCCAAGAAGCTGTTCCAGGAGGCCTATCCGGACGATGCAGTTGCGCGCCTCTGGTGGCGGCCGCCGGAGCCCTCCTGGTACGGCGCCGCCCGCAACGAGTTCGCCGAGAAGTTGCAGTCCGCCTGAGCGATCTCGGCGCGGCACGAGTGCCCCGCATCCTGCCCCCCGGCCAGGATGCGCGATCTCCCGCCGCTCAGGCGCAGCGCTTCAGCAGGCTGGTCGCCGCCGGGTCGTCGGGGCAGAGCTGCAGGCAGGCCTCGAACATGCGCCGCGCGCTCACCGCATCCTGGCGAGAGAGCGCCTCGACCCCCGAGATGAGCAGGTCCCGGCTCCGCGACTTGACGGCATGGTCGACGGGCTCGTTGCGCGCGAACACCTCGTAGATGGTGATCGGCTCGGACTTGCCCTTGACCACGACAACGTCGATGGGCCGGATGTCACGGGCCTTGGCGTCGGCGAGCTGGTCATAGGTGTTCTGCGAGATCAGAAGACTGATGCCATAGGTCTTGGTCAGGCCCTCGATCCGCGCCGCCAGGTTGACGGCATCGGAGATGACGGTCCCATCCATCCGGTGCTGCTCGCCGATGGTCCCCATCATGAGCGAGCCGCTATTGATCCCGATGCCGATGGCGATGGGGATTTGGCCGGCGGCACGGCGATCGGCGTTGTAGGCGGCGAGCGTGTCGAGCATGGCGAGCCCGCAGCGCAGCGCATCGTCGGCCTGCTCGAAGATCGCCATGATCGCATCGCCGATATACTTGTCGATGAAGCCGCTATGGGCGCGGATCACCGGCCCCATGCGTTCCAGATAGGCGTTGATAAAGGTGAAGTTCTCGTCGGGGGTCATCTTCTCCGACATCCCGGTGAAGTTGCGGATGTCCGAGAACAGCACCGTCATATTCCGCCGCGTGTTGTCGCCCAGCTTGATCGACACGATGG
>DATBBO010000412.1:0-1651 GCA_036270995.1 Dongiaceae bacterium
GCGGTCGTGCAGCCCGATAAGACCGCCATGAACAGCAGGGCGGCGAGCATGCGCCAGCGCTGCGGGCGGACATATTCGCGCACCAGCCGCTTGACCAGATGCCATGTATGGGCCGAGACGAGGTCGGATTTCGAGGCCAAGATTCTCTTTCTGTTCCCTGGATTATAGCCGCCGCACCATAGCATAGCGACTCGGCGAAGACAGGTTTCTAGGGTAGCCGATCCGGCGGGCCGACGAGATAGCTGGCGGTGACCTCATAGATCAGGATCGCCGGCTTTTCCCTGGCGATCAGGGCCGTGGGGATGGTCTGGCCATGGCGGCGATAGACGACCCGGCCTGCGACATCGGGCAGCAGCTGAAACCAGGCCCAGGAGAAGGAATCGGCGATCAGGAAGACGGCGGGGTCCCGGACATGGCCGGTATCGATCCAGGTGCCCTGGGCGTCGGGTGCGGCGAGACCGTCCTGGGCTGTGACCGGATCGGCGAAGGTCCGGACCAGATCGTTGCGTGGCTCCCGGATGCAGCATTGCAGCTTCAGGAACATGGCCAGCGGCCCGTAGAAGGGCGTCGGGTCGATCCGATAGGCGGCGAGCGGCGGCAGCGTGATTCCGGCGGGCCAGCGGCCTCGCATCACCGCCGCCAGCCCATGATAGGCGCCGGTGGGATTCCAGTGATTGTCGGTGCGGTAGTAGATCTGGCCCGTGGCCTTGGCCGCCCGCAGGACGGGTGCAAGATCCACGAAATCGATGGTGCCATCGCGCTTCAAGGCGGCCAGGATCTGATCGGCGGGGGTGAGCCTGCCGCGCGGCAGGCCCTCGGGCAGATGCTCGGGATAGATCTCGCTCTTGTCCGGCACGATGACGAAGACGAATTTGATGCCGCGCGCGCCGAGCCAGTCGCGCTCCCGCTTCAGCGCCGCGATCCAGCCCGCGATCTGCGCCTGGCTCAGGAGCTGCAGCCCGGCATATTGGTCGATCTCGCCGTAGAAATTGGAATAGAGCCAGTCGTCCCGCCCGGCGATCACGCTCTTTCCCGCGGGCAAGCGGAAGGCGAAGCTGAGGCGATTGGCCGCCGTGACCAGAGCGGGGCGCAGACCGAAGCGATCGGCGAGATAGGCATCGAGCTCGCTGCCCAAAGCGCGCCAGGATCCGAGCGAGGTGGGAAAGCGCGGCCGGACGACGAGCTCGCGCATCTCGTCGCGGGCTGTCGACTGGCCGATGCCCAGGATATGGAGCGCCGCCGGCGTCAGCAGGAACAGCGCGAAGAGCGCCACCAGCAACAGGTCCGGAATTCGGCGCCGCGCGGGAATCGACACGGCGCCCGTTGCTGTCACGGAGAGACCAACGGCTGCGGCGGCTCGCTCACGCGGCGCTGCACGATTTCGTAGATGAACAGGGCCGGCTTCTCCGCCAGGACCTCCGAGGCATGCAGCGGATGGTCATTGCGCCGGTAGACGACCCGGCGCGCCACATCGGAGAGCGGCGCCAGCCAGGCATCGGAGAAGGAATCGCCATAGACGAAGATCGGCGGCAGATCGCGATGGGTCGTGTCGACCCAGCGGCCCTCCTGCCCGTCCTTCACCGCAAAGCCGCTGTCCTTGACCGGGTCGGGGAATTTGCGGACCAGCTCGCCGCGCGGCTCGCTGATGCAG
>DATBBO010000413.1:0-4265 GCA_036270995.1 Dongiaceae bacterium
CCCGCAGCTGCACAGGTTGCAACGCACACTTTTTGCTTAAATTAGCCTCCGTGCGCCCGATCGGAAACAAAATTGCCGACATTCTGCTGCGGTGCAGCGACAAAGAAAGCCCGTCTCGCAAGGAATAAATCCTCGGCGTCGTCGTTGTTCCGGTGTAGCTGCCTCAAGGCTTCCGAATGTCGGCGTCAGATCCCCAAGCCTGACGCCGACGGTTCGGCCCCGCACCTCTTCCTTGTTCCCTCGTCCGGGAGGAGGTGCGGTGGTCGAACATCGCGTCCGATCGGACGGCTCGCTGCTTGACCTCTCAAACTCCCCCGCCTATCCTTCGTGACTCTGTGGTGATTTGAGCCGACCGGCTTGCGGGCCACGTAAAACAAACCGCTAAAAGGTCGGAGGTCGCTCATCCGGACCCCGGCCACTCGGTCGGGGTTTTTTGTTTCCGGATGCGAGCGATGGCGAAGGACAGGGCGATGACGAGCGACAGCGACACCCGAGTGGCGACAGACGCAGCCGGCCAGAGCGGCCAAGCGAGCCCGGCGAGCAGCGCTCCGGCGGTGGGGCGAAGCGATCCCGAATGGCGCCTGGCCACCAAGCTGGTCCAGGGCGGCGTGCTGCGCTCGCCCTTCGGCGAGACCTGCGAGGCCATCTACATGACCTCGGGCTATGTCTATGGCTCGGCGGAGGAGGCGGAGGCCGCCTTCGCCAACACCAAACCGCGCTTCATCTATTCGCGCTTCAGCAATCCGACGGTCCAGATGTTCGAGGACCGCATGGCACTCCTTGAAGGCGCCCAGGCCGCGCGCGCCACCGCGACGGGCATGGCCGCGGTCTTCGCCGCGCTCGCCTGCCTGCTGCGCGCCGGCGATCGCGTGGTGGCCTCCGACGCCCTCTTCGGCTCCTGCCAGTACATCCTGGCGGAGATCCTGCCGCGCTTCGGCGTGGAGACCGTCTTCGTCGACGGCCGCGATCTAGGCCAATGGAAGAAGGCGCTGTCGCGCAAGACCCAGGCGGTGTTCATCGAGACGCCGTCGAATCCGGGGCTGCGCCTCGTCGACCTGCCGGCGGTGGCAAAGTTCGCCCATGCCGCGGGGGCAAAGCTCGTCGTCGACAATGTGTTTGCAACCCCGCTTCTGCAGCGCCCGCTGGAGTTCGGCGCGGATGTGGTGGTCTATTCGGCGACCAAGCATATCGACGGCCAGGGCCGTTCCCTCGGCGGCGTGATCCTGGGCTCGAAGGCCTATGTCGAGGAGCAGCTTCAGCCTTTCCTGCGCCATACCGGCCCGGCGCTCAGCCCCATGAACGCCTGGCTTCTGCTGAAGGGTCTGGAGACTCTGGAGCTCCGCGTCGCGCGCCACTGCGCCAATGCCGCGCGCATCGCCGATTTCCTGGCCCGCCAGAAGAAGGTGATCCAGCTTCTTTATCCCGGACTTGCCAGCCATCCCCAGCACGATCTCGCGCGCGCCCAGATGACGGCGGGCGGCTCGTTGGTGACCTTCGAACTCGCCGGCGGCAAGCCGGCTGCCTTCCGATTCCTGAACGCCCTCAAGCTTGCGGTGATCTCCAACAATCTCGGCGATACCAAGAGCCTTGCGACCCACCCGGCGACGACTACCCATCAGCGCCTGACGCCCGAGGCCCGCGCTCAGCAGGGAATAACCGCGGGCATGGTGCGGCTCTCGGTCGGGCTCGAGGATCCGGTGGATATCGAGGCCGATCTCGCCCAGGCGCTGGCGGCCTAGACGAGAAGCTCAGCGCTTGCGGATGTCCTGACCGAAGGCGATCAGATTGCCGTCGGGGGCAAGGACCGTCAGCTCCCGCTGCTCATAGGGCTGATCGACGGGCCCCGCGACATCTCCCGGTGGCAGGGTATCGAGCTTCGGCTTCAGCTCGGCATGGAGCGCGTCGACATCGCGCACGTCGATGTAATAGGCGTAGCGCCGGTTGCCGGGTGGCGCTGCTTCTGATCCGCAGGCCTCGAGCAGGCGGAAGGCCACCGCCTCGCGGCGAAGATAGGCGTAGTTGCCGGCGCGGAAGCCGAGCTCGAAACCCAATATGCCGGTGAAGAACGCCACCGCCTTGTCGAGGTTCTCGACATGCATGAAGGGCGTCACTTGGACTAGGTTCGCCATCCTCCTCTCTTGCTATCTTCTACGCCGGCATGACGTAACGCCGGTGATAGACCGCCCATCTTGTAGCGCTGCCCTGTTGCACCGGCGTGTCATTGCACTAGCATGACATCGGGGGCTGCCCGAGTCGGGGTGGCTGGGGGAGAGGCCGACAGGAGGTCGGCTCGGGGTCGATGCTCTATAGCGCCTATCAGGCACAATCGGATCTGCTGCAGCCGATCAGCGCGCTCGCGCGCTCGGCGCTCGCCGGCTACCGGTTCTGGTCCGGGCTCTCCTGGACCGGGCTGGCGGAGACGAGCCTCTGGCGCAATATCGCGGCGAGCTGGGAAATGCTGGGCCGCGCCGGCCTCGACCATGAACGCCCCTGCTTCGGCATCGATTCCCTCCTCATCAAGGGGCGCCCCGTGGCGGTTCGCGAGGAGAGGATCCTCGCCACGCCCTTCGCGACCCTGCTGCATTTCCGCAAGGCCGCGGATGCCGTCCAGCCGCGGGTGCTAGTGGTGGCCCCGCTCTCCGGCCATTTCGCGACGCTGCTCCGCAACACGGTCAGGACGCTGCTGCCCGACCATGACGTCTTCATCACCGACTGGCACAACGCGCGTGACGTGCCCCCGGCGGCGGGGCGCTTCGGTCTCGATGAGTATGTCGACCATCTCTTCCGCTTCTTCGAGGCGATGGGGCCGGGCGGCCATGTGATGGCTGTCTGCCAGCCTTGCGTCCAGGTGCTCTCCGCCGTGGCGCTGATGGCCGAGGATCACAATCCATTGCTGCCCCGCAGCGTGACCCTGATGGCTGGTCCCGTGGACACGCGGGTCAACCCGACCCAGGTGAACGAGGTTGCCCGGCGCTTTCCGCTTGCCTGGTTCGAGCGGCGGCTCATCGCCCCCGTCCCGGCGGGGAACAAAGGGGCAGGGCGGCTGGTCTATCCCGGCTTCGCCCAGCTCTCCGCCTTCATGGTCATGAACATGGACCGCCATGTTAAGGCCCATCGCGACCTCTACCGGCATCTCGCCCGCGGCGAACGGGCCGAGGCGGAGACCCTGGCAAGCTTCTACGACGAGTATTTCTCCGTCCTCGACCTGCCGGCGGAGTTCTTCCTGGAGACCGTGCGCGATGTATTCCAGGAAGCCCTGCTGGCGGAGGGCCGGCTCACCTATCGGGGCCGGCGGATCGACCTTTCCAAGATCCGGAAGACCCTGCTGCTGACCGTGGAAGGCGAGCGCGACGATATCTGCGCGGTCGGCCAGACTGCCGCGGCCCATGGCCTCTGCAGAGGGCTCTCGCCCGTGCGGAAGCGTCATCATCTCCAGGCCGGCGTCGGCCATTATGGCGTGTTCAGCGGCCGGCGCTGGGAAAGGGAGATCTATCCCGTCTTCCGCGACATAGTGCGGGCAGCGGGCTAAACCTGACTCGCCGCCGGAATTTAATTTGGACACTGCCTTGACGGCGTGAGGACTGCCTCCACATCGCCTTATAGGGGCCGATTATGAGGGATCGAGCCTCTGGGCATTCAGGAGGAAGCCACATGTGCGATTATTCCCTTGAAGTCTACGGAAGCCAACCCGCCCGGGAAGGCGAGAAATACGTCACCGCCCGTTTCCCGAGTGGCACCGTCGGCCTGGCGAAGGCCTCCGGCGGCACGACGGCGATCTGCGTCCAATGCGATACGCAGCTCCGCCTCGAGAACATCCCGCAGGATGTCCAGGCGGCCCATGGCGTGGCCGCTCAGGAAGAGGTCACTTTCGTTCGCCTCGAAAGCGGTCCCTTCCATGACGGCATTCGCTTCCGCAATGGACGGGAGATCTCGCTCCAGCAGCTGAGGCCGGGCGTCGCGGTCTCGGTGGTCAGCCTGCTCGAGCGCGCAGCGCCGAGATTCGCCCCGGCCGAGCCGGTCGCGGTCTAGACGGAGGATAGCCGCCGCGGGGCGGTTCCCGCGGCGGCATCTGTCGGAAGGCAAGTCAGGAGCGGCAGGTTCCAGCCTGCCGAGCAGGGGCGTACACTTCGTTTCATGATTTTGCCCTAGCCCCATGCTATGCCGTCTCCCCGGCCCGGTCGGCGGGCCGGATGATGGGAACAGGCGGCATGCAGGAAAGCGTCCGGGAGATCCTCGTACGTCCCTCGACCGAGATCGACGTGCCG
>DATBBO010000414.1:0-4379 GCA_036270995.1 Dongiaceae bacterium
CGTCATCTCCGCGCGGGCCGGCGGCGGCGGCTCCGGGGCCATGGCCTCGGGCGGCTGATTGTGGCCCATCGGCGGCGGCGCCGTCAGCGTCTCGCCCTCGTCGGCGGCGGCCCTGGGAAGGACGCGCGGCGGCCGGGGGCCGCCCGGTGGGCGCCGTGCGGGGAAGCTCTGCTCCATGGGAGCGCCGCCCAGGGGATGGAGATCCGTCGCCTGGGCGAAATGCTCGGCCGTACCTTCCGGTGCCCACTTCTTCAGCGTGCTGATGATGTCGTCGCGGATGGCGCCCCCGCCCGCAGCAAGGGAGCCGGCCTCGGGGACGGCGGCGCCCGAGACTTCCGTCAATTGGCCGATGTCGCGCTGGAGCCGGTTGCGGTCGCTCTCGCTCATGCCGTGGCTCTGGGCAAAGTCGAGCGCCGCGTTGACGGCGGCATTGTAGCCCGCACCCACCGCACTGACGCCCAGCTTCCCCAGGCCTACGGCTTCGCCGCCAAGCTCGCTGAGCGGCCAGGGGACGCCATAGAACTCCAGGCCGCTCTTGACATCTTGTCTGGTCTTGCCCGCCTCGCCGACCAGGGAATCAACGAGGTCGTTGCCCGAGCCCTGCGGAGCGCTCGCCACTGCATCGGCCATCAGTCGCTGCCGGCCGGCATCCTGGGCCGTCTGGATATAGCCCCCGGAGAAGCGGCCGGCGTTCAGCGGCGGCGGATTGTAGGGGGCCTGACCATTGCCCGTGGGGCTCATGCCGAAGCGGCTCTTCCACATGCTGGTGAAGTCGCTGGCCGTCATGTCGGCCGTGCCGCCATTGCTCAGCACCGCAGCGCGCCCCACGAGATCGACCGCCTTGGCATTGGGATTGCTCAAGAGCTTCATCGCGCCGCCCGCGCCTTGCTGGTGGGCGAGATAAAGCTCGGCATCGGTCGGATTGCGCCCGAAGCCCCGCGACAGGACGCTGGCATTGTCGGCCGTCAGCCGCTGGACGGCAGCATAGGCCTGATCCTGGTTGGTCGGATCGGTCAGCCCGTAATAGCTCGCCGTCGCCGGCATGAACTGGAAGAGCCCGGCCGCGCCGCTCGTGGGGTTGACCGCATTCGGATCGCCCCCGGATTCGAGCTGGCGCAGCCGCGCGTAATATTCGGGGTCGATGGTCGGCGCAGCCGGCGCGGCGGCCATCTACATTCCCCCTGCGCCGCCCGCCATGCCGTGCAGCATGCGAACCTGTAGAGCCAGGGAACGCTGGCGCCGGAACTCCTGCTCGCTCTGCTGATCCTGCGCCTTCAGGCCCATGTTCGCGGCCTGCTCCATCTGGTCGCCCTTCAATCGATCCTGGGCCATCTGGATCTCGGCCTGCGACTTCTGCTGCTGGACGCCGGCATTGATCATCGCGACCTGAATCCGCGATCCGCTCTCGGCCTGCTTGCTCTGGGCATTGATCATGTCGTCCTGTGCCGTCGGCGGCGGGCTCGCCGGCGTGTTCGCCATCGACTCCAGCGCCTCCTCGATGGTGTTCTCGACGTTGCGCGCGACCGGGAATCCGCGCACGCCCAGCATGATCAGCTCCTTCACCATCGCGGCCATTGCGGGGTTGCCCTGCAACATCGGCGCGGTCTGCTGGAGCATGGGGAAGACGGTCTTGAGAAAATTCAGCCGCTGCGCCTGATCGTCGGCCTCATCGATGGCCTTGATGCTGTCGCTCTCCACGTCGACGCTGAAGGCATGCAAGGCCTCGCGCTTGATCAACATCACGGCCTGCATGAAGTCCTGGAATTTTTTCATGTTGGCCTGCTGGACCTGCTGCGCCGCCGCGACAGCCTGCTGCCAATTCTGGAGATCCTGCTGGTATTGCTGGACGGCAGGATCGGGCGGCGGCGGTTGACCGCCGGCCGGCTGACCCGACATGTCCACGACGTTGCCGCCGGGAGGGGCGCCAGGAGGCCCACCAGGAGGCCCACCAGGAGGCCCCGCTGGACCGGGCCCGGCAGGAACAGGGGCACCACCGGGCGCCGGCCCAGGAGCCGCCGCAGGCGGTGGTGAGGGAGGAGCGCCAGCCTGCGGGGGAGGAGGTGCGGACGGTCCTGGCGCGGTGGGCGCGGACCCAGGACCGCCCGGCGGTGCCCCAGGAGGAGTCGCAAACTGGCCCGGAGGCCCTCCATCCGGCGCACCCGCGCCCGGCTGAGAAGGGGCCGGGAGCGCTTGCTGTTGCATCATCTCGGGCGGCATCTGCGGCTGGGGCGGGACCGGCGGCATCGGCTCAAATTCCGGCAGGCCCGAGAGAAGCGACATCACCGGAGGCTCGACATGTCGCGCCAGCGCCGCCGCCATGATCTGCATCGCATCCGTCGCGAAGCGGATCACACCGTCCTGGTACTGGCTTATGCGGAGCGTGCCGAAGCCGGCCTTGATCGATTGTGCCTCCGATGTCTCGCGCGGGTCCGACATGCCACGCATCACGTCAGAAACCCCGCTGAGTTCTCCGATCTCCGTCTTCACCCTTTCGCGCACGTCGTAGAGTTGGATGAGCACTTTGCTGATGACGTCGATGGGAAGCCAGACGATGAGCTTGTCGAGGCCGCCCTTGTCGGAGACGAATTGCGCCCAGTTTTTCACCGGGATCAGCTTGTTCTCCATGTTGCCGTCGAGGAGCTGCGTCAGCACCGCCTTCTCGTCGCCGGCATAGCAGCCGGCCACACGCAGCGCCTTGGTCAGGAGGCCGATTCGCCGCGTGGTTTCATCGAGGCCGAGATACTGGTTGTGACATATGGAGTAATCGCTGACCGGCGCGCGACGGTCGGTCGTCATCGTCGCTTGCAGCGGCTCGGGGCCGGGGAAGAATCCCGGCAGCATCAGCGGATCATCGACCGTGTCGAGGATGAGGTCGGGCGTGCCCGGCGCCATCCACACGACTTCCTTCTGCTCTCTGTCCCAGATCTCCCACACCGTCGCTTCTTCGTAGATGGTCGGGATGTTCTTCTGCTCCGGGATCTCGTTTCTCTTCTCATGCTCGCGCGGGCTGGCGTCGAGCTGCACCTTCCTGCCCTTGGCCCCGAAGCGCTGGACGAGCGCATCGCGATTCATTCTGACGATGTACTTGACCCACGGCACCGTGCGCCAAGTGGTCGCCGGCCCTTCCTGATAATCGTCCCAGGGGACGTGGACCCATGCCAGCTCCTCGTAGACGACGCGCTTCTCAGGCTCGCCTTCCTCCTCCTCGGGCGTCTGCTGCTGATCGCTCTCGTCCCGCCCTTCCGTCTGCTGTGTGCTCTGTGGATTGACGCTCTCGTCCTGCGCCTCGGCCGAGCCGTCCTGCGCCGAGCCGGCATTGGTGGCGCCGATGCCTTCCTTCTGCGCCGCCTCGGAATCGCTTTCATCGGTCGACCAGTGCGGCACATAGAGAAGCCGCATGACGCCGCGCCCCATGATGAGGCGATCATCGATGCATTGCCCGAGCACGTCGCCGAACTTGCCCATGTCGCAGTAGTAGGTCAGGCCGCGCTCCAGGATCAGGGACGCCAATCGCGACACCGGGTCTTTCTGCTTCCATCGCCGCTGCACATCGGGCTTCGGCGTGCGCTGGAAAATCGCCGGCTTCAGCAACTGCACATTCGACCAGAACAGGTTGTAGTCCTGGCGCGCGGCCGACCTGACCGGGCGCTGGCTCTCCTGTCCTCCGCGCTTCTCGCCGCGATAGCGTTGGATGCCGCGCACGGCCCAGCGCCGGTATTCCTTGTCCTCCTTGTCGGCGATCTCGCCCTGCTGCTTCCAGTAGGAGAAGGCCTTCTGGTCAGGCGTCGAGCCCGGCGCATCCTTGCGCGTCTCCAGCGTCCCCGTCGTGATCTGGGTGGTGACGTCGACCATCTGGCGAAGCTCCGCTAATAGAGCATCCAGACGGTGACCGTGGCGGTGCCGTTGGTGAAGGACTTCACCGCCAGGGACAGTTGCGTCGGGCCCACCAGCACCGGCAGCAGGATGGTCGTGTTGTCGCCGAAGGTGAGCGTGAGATTGCCCGCCACCGAGCAGGAGATCAGGATGGCGCGGCCGGGGGCGACGGCGACGCCCGAGGTGAGCGCGAGCGCGCTCTGTGCCGGCGCACCGGGTGAGATACCACCAAAGTCAGGCATTACATCCCCTCCCTTCCTTCCTTCAGTTGGCGGGCGTGATCGCGCCAGAGATCGTTCATGGTGAGCTGCTGCAAGCCCTTCATCGGCAGCTCCAGCGTCGGTCTGGTTACGACCGGACGGGCCATGCAGGCATAGCGCACGGCGTCCGCCGCGTGGTCCTCGCCTGCTGTGTTACTTGACAATACCCCGTTGGCGTAAAACAGATGAGCGTCAGCCACGGTGAGATTGAAGGTTGGCCTTCTGACGACGGAGCGCCCAACCGCA
>DATBBO010000415.1:0-12120 GCA_036270995.1 Dongiaceae bacterium
TCCTCTGGGGCGGGCTCTGGATGAGGGGCGACGCGACGCTGGCGCTCGACCGCGCCCTTCAGCCGCTCTTGGCCGGCAGCTTCGCCGTGGCCAATCCCGGCCAGGTGCTGGACAAGCTGGCGGCCGCCGGAGCTCTGGCCCCTGCCACCGCGCAGACGGCGAAGATCATGTTCGCGGCGATCGCCGTGACACCGCCGGGGGGCGGGATGCCACAGGTCAAGCTGCCGCTCACCATCCAGGACGGCTATCTCTATTCCGGGCCGATCAGGCTGGCGGCGCTGCGCCCGCTGGATTGGAGCTGGCTGCCCTAGGCCCTTGCCGCCGGCCAGTCCTTGGCGAGGATGCGCAGACCGGAGAGCGCGGCCTCGAGAGCATCGGAGCGGCCGGGGGCCGCGGGGTAGGCCATGAAGACGGAGCGCCGGAAGACGGGAGCATCGGGGATGCGCCGAAGCTCGCCGCGCTCGATCGCACCCGCTGCGACGTTGAGCGGCAGATAGCCAGCCGCCTTCTCGTCGAGAATGTAGCGCAAGCCCACGAAGACCAGCCCGGTCGAGACGGGTGGGGCGGCGACGCCGGGAAAGGCCCTGTCATGCTCGGCGCGGAACTCGGCCCCCCAGTCCACGAGGATGTAGTTCTTCCACCAGGGGCCGGTCTGGGCGACGTGCTGGACGAGCACCACCTCCTCATCGATCAGCGGCTCGACGATCACGCCGGGACGCGGACGCGGCAGGTAGATGAGGCAGATATCCAGCAGGCCCTCGGCCAGATAATCCATGACCGTATCGGGAAAGCTCCCATCGAGGCGCAATGCTACCCGGGGCCGGTGCGCCCGCATCCAGGGCAGCCAGCTGGTGATGATACGGTCCCAGAAATTGACCGGGGCCGTCAGGCGCAGAAGCGCCTCATAGCCTTCCGGCACGGCGATGTCCTGGCGCGCCTGCTCCCAGGCCCGAAGGATGGTCGAGGCATGATGCAGGAACTGCCGCCCGGCGCCGGTGAGTTTGATGCCGTCGCTCTCGCGCAGGAACAGGGTCTGACCGAGATTCTCCTCGAGCCCGCGAATCCTGGCGCTGACCGTGGATTGGGCCAGATTCAGCCGGCCGGCGGCGATGGAGAAGCTACCGTTGGCTGCCACCTCGAGGAAGCTGCGCAAATATTCCGTGTTCATCCGCGCTCCATATCGAAATCTTCGATGAGGGTTATCATAAAATATCGCTTTATCTCCTGCCATTGCTTGAAATCATCGTTTCTGCCATCGAGACAGCCGGAAGGCCACGGAGATGGCGATGACGAGCTTTGGCGAAAGGAAGGCTTCCATGATCAGGCATCAATATTTGGACAGCATTCGCGGCCGCCTGGGCGAGGCGGACAATGACCTCATCGACGAGCTCATCGCCGGGCATATCGGCCGGCGCGACTTCCTGCGCCATGCCGCGCGTCTGGGATTTGCCCTGCCGGTCCTGGGCGGCTTGGCGACATCCGAGGCCCGCGCCGCCGGCGGTACTGTTCGCGCCGCTCTCGCCATGCCGGCGGGAGCGATCGATCCGGTGACGATCTATGACAGTGCCAGCTATCAGGTCCTGTTCCAGATCGCCGAATATCTCTGCGTCACCCAGCCGGACCTGACGCTGAAGCCCGTGCTGGCGGAAAGCTGGTCGCCCAATGGCGATGGCAGCGTCTGGGCGTTCAAGCTGCGCCGGGGCGTGAAATTCCATGACGGGCAGGAGATGACCGCCGATGACGTGGTCGCAACCTTCGACCGTCTCAGCGATCCCAAGGGCGAGTCCAACGCGCTGTCGGTCTTCAAGAAACTGCTTTCCAAAGGCGGGACCCGGAAGGTGGACGACTACACCGTCGCCTTCCACCTCGATGCGCCCAACGGAAACTTCCCCTACGCGGTTTCGATCGACAACTACAACGCCGTGATCCTGCCGGCGAGCTACAAGGGCGACTATGAGAAGAGCTGGATCGGCACCGGCCCCTTCAAGATGGAGAGCTACAAGCCCAAGGCCAGCGCCACGCTGGTCCGCAATGACGGCTATTGGGGCCGCAAGGCGCTGCCCGACCGCGTCGAGCTCATCTTCTACGGCGATCTGCAGCCCCGGATCCTGGCACTCCAGGCCGGCGAGGTCGATCTGCTCGACGGCATTCCCATCGATCTCAGCCGGTCGCTGGAGAGCAATCCGAAGATCTCGATCCTGAAGGTGAAGACCTCCGCCCATCGCCAGCTCCACATGCGCTGCGATACCGCGCCCTTCACTGACAAGCGCGTGCGCCAGGCCCTCGCCCTGACGCTCGACCGCAACAAGCTGGTGAAAGGCCTCTCCCGCGGGCTCGCGACGGTGGGCAATGACAGCCCCTTCGCGCCGATCTTTCCTTCGACCGACAGAACGGTGGCACAGCGCCACCAGGACATCCGCAAGGCCAAGGAGCTGATGACAGCCGCCGGTCAATCGGCCGGCTTCGAGGCCGTGCTCACGACCGAGCGCTATGCCGACATCCCCGATTATGCGGTGTTGTTCCAGAACTTCGCCAAGCTGATCGGCGTCAACATCAAGCTCAACATCGAGACGCAGGACGCCTATTACGGCAAGGCCGTCTTCGGTCAATCGGACTGGCTCGATTCGCCGCTGGGCATCACCGACTACGCCCACCGCGGCGTTCCCAATGTCTTTCTCCAGGCCCCCCTGATGAGCGACGGCTCCTGGAACGCCGCTCATTTCAAGAATCCGACCTATGACGGACTGGTAGCCCGATATGTAAAGGCGCTGGATATCGGGTCCCAGCGCCGCGCGGCGGGCGAGATCGAGAAGCTTCTGCTCGAGGAGTCGCCGGTAATCATCAGCTACTTCCCCGATCTGCTGGTGCCGGTCCGCAAGGGCCTCACCGGCCTGCCGCCGATTCCCGCCGGGCTGCTCCTGGCCGGCGTTTCCCTGGCTTGAGAAAGAGAGACCGATGCGCAAGCCCTATCTGCGCGGGCGCGGCCCGCATTTCCCCATCCTCGACACCATCACCCAGTACGATTTCGAGCCGGGCTATGTGGTCTTCACCATGCCTTCGCCAAAGCGGCTGCGCGTCAAGGTCGGCGATCTCATCGTCGCCGATTCGACCGAAGCCCTCGTGCTCCAGGAATCGGACCACCTCCCGGTCTATTACTTCCCCACCAAGGACGTGGAGGAATCCTTCCTGATGCCGAGCACGACCAGGACCGAATGCCCCTACAAGGGCACCGCATCGCATTACTCCCTCAACACGGGGGTAACGCTGGTCCAGGACGCGGGCTGGCGCTATCTCGAGCCCGTCAAGGGCTGCCCGCCCATCGCCGACCATATGGGCTTCTACTGGAGCAAGATGGACCATTGGTATGAGGAGGACGAGGAGATCTTCGTCCATGCCCGCGATCCCTTCCGGCGGGTCGACTGCCTCCCCTCCTCCCGCCGCGTCCAGGTCTTCGTCAACGGCGAGATGGTGGCCGATTCAAAGAAGGGGGTCTTCCTCTTCGAGACCGGCCATCCGACCCGCTACTATCTGCCCATCGCCGATACGCGCCTCGAGCTGCTGAGCCCCAGCCGCTATATCTCGCGCTGTCCCTACAAGGGCTTCGCCAGCTATTACCATCTGACGGTGAACGGCAAGCACCACGAGAATTTCGTCTGGTACTACCCGGAGCCGGTCCATGAAGCGGCACGGATCAAGGGCCTCGTCTGCTTTTACAACGAGTTCGTCGACCGCATCCTGGTCGACGGCGTCGAGCAGCCGAAGCCCGAGACCGCGTCCTCGCACGGGTATTATTGACTCCTCGCCCGCCCCGCCACGACGCAGGAGGAGAAAGGAGACCTCAGCTCATCCGGAAGTTCTGGAACTGCCAGGGGTCCTTCCAGTCGAGGCCGGGCTCGGGGAAGAGCTTGCCGCGGCCCTTGAGCGGGGTCCAGCTGGTGGCGACCGCCACCACCGGGCCGAGATAGGGCCGGCAGATATCCATGACGAAATCGTGGTCGAGATCCTCCGGCTCCAGCAGCCCGGCTTCGGGATGCTCGATCAGCCAGATGGCCCCGGCCAGCACGGGCACGGCGATCTGGATCGAGGTGGCGTTGTATTGCGGGCCCAGGAGCTCGCGCGCCTCGTCGATCGAGAGCTGGGAGCCGTACCAGAGCGCGCCGTGATCGCCCATGAGGAGGGCGCCCAGCTCGTCGATGCCTTCGACGATCTCCTCGTTCATCAGGCGCCATTTGGACTGGACCTCGAAGTCGCGGGAGATGAACTCGCGCACTGAGAGCACTGCATCATTGGCCGGGTGATAGGCGTAATGCACCGTGGGCCGGTAGACCGCGCGGCCCTTCTGCCAGACCGTCAGGTAGTCGGCCAGCGTGATCGCCTCGCCATGGGTGATGAGGAAGCCCGTCATCGGACCGCCGATGGGCGTCCACGAGCGGACCTGGGTCATGCAGCCCGGCTGATCGAGATAGATGGCGCATTTCGGCCCCACCTTGTGGCGGTTGCCGTCCTTCGGCAGGCGCTTCTCATGGCTGCCCCAGCCGAGCTCGGCCGGCTGCGAGCCCTCGCCGGTGAAGCCGGGGATGCTCCAGGTGTTGACGAATTCGCCGGGCCGCTTGGGCTGGTTGGCGATCTGAAGATCGTGCTCGGCGACATGGATCACCCTGGTGCCGACGCGTTTGGCGAGAGCCGCCCACTCCTCGCGCGAGCGCGGCTTGGCGCCCTTGATCTTCTTGCGCTTGGCGATTTCCAGCAGCGCTTCCTTGACGAAATGGCTGATGAGGCCTGGATTGGCGCCATGGGTGATGAGGGCCGAGGTGGCGCGCTCGCCCCACTTCTTCGCCTTTTCCTTGGCGGAATAGCGCAGGAAATAATTCGTGCGCTCCTCCTCCGGGATCTTCGGGTTGTCGTAGTAGTTGGCCCAGGGCTCGACGCAGGTATCGAGATAGAGCACGCGGTTCTTCTGGCACCAGGCCATCACGTCGATCGAGCTGACCTCGACCGAGAGATTGAGGATCAGATCGCCCGGCCCCACATAGCGCGCGAGCACCGCTGCCATGTTCTTGCGGAAGATGGGCTCGACAACATAGTTGACGCCCTTGGCGGTGAAGGGCGCGATGTCGATGGAGCGGTCCTCCGCATCCAGAACGGTGACGCGGGAGAGCGGCATGTCGAAATGGCGCTCGATCAGCGGCAGGGTGCAGCGCGAGACCGAGCCGTAGCCGATGAACAGGATGCGGCCGTCGAACTTGAATTTCCAGCTTGGCGCCATGATCGGAAGCTCCCCCTTCGGCGACGAAACGTTCCGGAAGTTACGGGAACGGTAACATGGCGCAAGCCGAAAATGATGACATGGCCCCGTAACACGTCGCTTTGCGCCGGGCCCTTGCGGCCGTCCCCGCTTTCGCAGGAATGACGGAAACTCGCCTCAGGCCTGCTTGGCGTCGATGATGCCGCGGCGGATGGCGCGGGTGCGGGTGAAGAGGTCCTGGAGCTTGTCGCCCTCCCCCCAGCGAATGGCGCGCTGAAGGGCCGTCAGATCCTCGTTGAAGCGCCCGAGCATCTCCAGCACCGCCTCGCGGTTGTTGAGGAAGACGTCGCGCCACATCACGGGATCCGAGGCGGCGATGCGGGTGAAGTCGCGGAATCCGCCGGCGGAGAATTTAATCACCTCGCTCTGGGTCGCGTCCGCGAGATCGGTCGCCGTGCTGACGATGGTATAGGCGATGAGATGGGGCAGATGGGAGGTGATGGCGAGAACCCGGTCATGATGGCCCGGCTCCATGATCTCGACTTGGCTGCCGGCCCGCCGCCAGAGTTCGGCGAGGCGCGCAAGCGCCGCCTCATCGGTGCCGGGCGGCGGCGTCAGGATGCACCAGCGCCCCTGGAAGAGCTCGGCGAATCCGGCCTCGGGCCCCGAATGCTCGGTGCCAGCCACCGGATGGCCCGGCACCAGATGGACTCCCTCGGGCATCTGCGGGCCCAGATCGCGGATCACCGCCTGCTTCACCGAGCCGACATCGCTGACGATGGCGCCGGGAGCGAGGTGCTCGCGGATCGCCGCGCCGATCTCGGCATAGGTGCCGAGCGGCGAGCAGAGCACGACCAGATCCGCGCCGGCGACGGCCTCACCGGGCGTCGCATGGGCGCTGTCGAGGAAGCCCAGCTCCATGGACTTGTCGCGGGTGCGCTGGGTACGGGCATGGCCGGCGACATGGCCGGCGAGGCCCTCGCGCTTCACCACCCGGGCGAGGGAGGAGCCGATGAGGCCGAGGCCGATGAGGGCGACCCGGCGAAACAGCGGCTCGCTCATCGGGCTGCCGTCTGCGGCCGCGCCATGGCTGCGAACTCCGCCAGGGCAGCAGCCACGGCGCGGGTCTCCGCCTCGCTGCCTATGGTGATGCGCAGGCAATGGGGCAGACCATAAGCCCCCATCTTGCGCATGATCAGGCCGCGGGATTTGAGGAAGGCATCGGCCGCATCGGCATCGGCAAACGCGACCAGCAGGAAATTGCCGATACTGGGATGGACGCGATAGCCCGAGGCGGTCAGCGCGACCGCGAGCCAGTCGCGCCAGATGCGGTTATGCATCCGGCTCCTGGCCTCGTGGTCGCGATCCTCGAGAGCCGCCAGGGCGGCGGCCTGGGCCGGGGCGGAGGTGTTGAACGGCCCGCGCACCCGGTTCAAGGCATCGGCGATCGTCGGCGGGCAATAGGCCCAGCCCAGGCGAAGCCCTGCCAGGCCATAGATCTTGGAGAAGGTGCGCAGCATCACCGTGTGGTCGCCGGCCCGAACCAGCGCCTCGCCGGGCTCGTAATCCGCCGCCTCGACATATTCCGCATAGGCCGCATCGATCACGAGCAGCACCTCGGGTGGCAGGCGCCGGCGCAGCTCGCCGACCTCCGCCGCCGTCAGATAGCTTCCGGTCGGATTGTTGGGATTGCCGAGATAGAGGATGCGCGTCGCGGGCCTGACCTCGGCCAGCAGCGCCTCGATATCGGTGCGAAGATCGGCCTCCGGCGCAGTGCGGGGCTTCGCCCCCACGGCGAGCGCGGAGAGCCGGTACATGAGGAAGCCATGGCGGCTGAACAGGACCTCGTCGCCCGGGCCGGCATAGGCCCGGCTGAGCAGCGCGATTAGCTCGTCCGAGCCATTGCCGCAGACGATCCGCTCCGCCTCCAGGCCGAAGCGCCGGGCGAGCCCGGCACGCAGCCGCTCCGCCCCGCCATCGGGGTAACGATGGAGGTCGGCCGAAGCCTCGCGGAAGGCAGCCATGGCCTTTGGGCTGGGCCCGAGGGGATTCTCGTTGGAAGAGAGCTTGGCCGGCCGCTCGATCCCGGGGACCGACGCTTCGCCGCCGACATAGGGGGCGATCTCCTCGATGCCCGGACGCAGCTTCAAGGCCATCGAGGCTATCCCTTGCGGCCGGGGCCAAGCTCGGCCGTGCTCAGCGGGACCGCATAGCCGCCGATATGCCAGATCTGCTGCAGCCCCTTGCCCATGCGCCGGCTGAGCTGGGCGAGACGCTTGTCGCCCAAGGGCACGAAGCCCTCCACATCGACGAGATGCAACCAGACCGCCGCCTCGCTGGGCGGTTGCCAGCTCTGGATCACGGTGGCGGCGAGCTTGGCTTCCCGGCTATCGGCAACAAGGGCGCTGCGCGACATTTCCTCGGTCGCCTCGACCACCAGGAGGCTGCGGTCGCGCCCCGTCTCCTCGAGCGGGGACTGGGCGACGACCAGCGCCTCGATGGGCGCGCCACGGACAGTATCGCCGGCGCCGAAGGGCAGCCGCGCCACGACCCGCGGATGCTTCGGATCCTTGGCCAGCATCATCGGCCACCAGGGCTGGGGATCGCCGCCATCAGGCAACGGCAGGATGCCGACCGCGGCCCGGCCCGCGGTCACCGCATGCAGAACCTGCTGCGGCGAGTCATGGGCCGTCGCCGGCGTCAGGCTGCCGAAATGGTCGCGCGCCAGATCCCAGTATCCGGCGGCGGCCCCTTCCGGCGCATGGACCGCCACCGAGAAAGGGCCCTGCAGGCGCAGCACGGCCCCGATGACCTCGCGCCAGAGACGGATGATGACCGCCTTCGGAAGCGGCCCGTCCTCCTTGGCCGCGAGCCGGCGCAACAGGCGCGCCTCCCGGCTCGGGCGCATGAAGCCTGCCTCGGGACCATGGGAATTCTTGACGGCACCGATGCTGAGCGCGACCTCCGCACGCTTCATCAGCAGGCGGTGCAACTCGTCGTCAATCTCATCGATCTCGGCGCGCAGCGCGTCGAGGGTCGGCTTGGCCTCGGCCATGGATGTCCCGGCAGATGAAGAGGGGCTAGTGATAGTTCCAGCGCCGGGCAAAAGCAAAGAAAACATTGACAGCCCGCCCCCCGCTTCCCTAGCTATCGACGGGGACGGCCGAGGGCCGTGAACTCCTGGATTTTCAATGCCGTGACCCCATCCGACGAGGGAAGATGACCCCGCTGCAGAAGCGCCTCTTGGACGCGCAGGCGCCGCTTCCCGGCCATCGGGTGGTGTTCGGCACGGAGAGGCCGATGCCGCTCGATTGCGGCGTCGATTTCGGCCCCTTCACCATCGCCTATCAGACCTATGGGCGGCTGAATGCCGCCCGCTCCAACGCCATCATGGTCTGCCATGCGCTGACCGGCGATCAGTTCCTGATCGGCGAGCATCCGGTCACGGGCCGGGCCGGCTGGTGGGATCGGATGGTCGGCCCCGGCAAGCCGCTCGATACCGAGCGCTACTTCATCATCTGCAGCAATGTGCTCGGCGGCTGCATGGGCACCACCGGCCCGCGCGACATCAATCCCGCGACCGGCCGGCCCTTCGGCCTCAGCCTTCCCGTCATCACCGTGGCCGATATGGTGCGGGCCCAGAAGCTCCTGATCGATCGCCTGGAGATCGACCAGCTCTTCTGCGTCACCGGCGGCTCCATGGGTGGGATGCAGGCGCTGCAATGGGCGGCTGCCTATCCGCAAAACGTGTTCGCCTCCGTCCCCATCGCCGCCGCGGCGCGTCATTCGGCGCAGAACATCGCCCTCCACGAGGTCGGGCGCCAGGCCATCATGGCCGATCCCGACTGGTGCGGCGGCGACTACCTGCTCCAGGGCCGCAATCCCGCCCGCGGCCTCGCCGTCGCTCGCATGGCGGCCCACATCACCTATCTCTCGGAGCCGGCGATGCACCGCAAGTTCGGGCGCACGCTCCAGGACCGCAAGCAGGTCACCTACGGCTTCGACGCGGATTTCCAGGTCGAGAGCTATCTGCGCCACCAGGGCTCGAGCTTCGTCGAGCGCTTCGACGCCAACTCCTATCTCTATATCACCCGGGCCATGGACTATTTCGACCTGGCGGCGGAGAAGGGCGGCGTTCTGGCCAATGTCTTCCGCGGCACGCCGGTGCGCTTCTGCCTTTTCTCCTTCACGAGCGACTGGCTCTTCCCGACCCGGGAGAGCCGGTCCGTGGTGCAGGCCCTGAATGCCGCGGCCGCCAATGTGAGCTTCGTCGAGATCGAGAGCGACAAAGGCCATGACGCCTTCCTTCTCGACGAGCCGGAGTTCGAGGCGACGCTCCGCGGCTTCCTCGCCGGCTCGGCCGAGCGCCGCGGCATCGCGTGACCGCCGCCATGCCGAGGGATCCGGGGCCGAGGGAGAGCCTTGGGCGAGAGCCGCTTCCCTCGGACGGTCGGGCCATCCGCGTCGATCTGCAGCACATCGCCGATATGGTGGCCCCGCGCAGCCGGGTGCTCGATGTCGGCTGCGGTGACGGCGCGCTGCTCGACTATCTCGTGCATTTCAAGCAGGTGGACGGCCGCGGCATGGAGCTCTCCCAGGCCGGCGTGAACGCCTGCGTCGGGATCGGGCTCAGCGTCATCCAGGGGGATGCCGATACAGACCTCGCCGACTATCCCTCCGACGCCTTCGACTATGCCGTCCTCTCCCAGACCCTGCAGGCGACCCGCGATCCCAAAGGCGTGCTCGACCAGCTCGTGCGCATCGCGCGGCGCGCCATCGTCTCCTTCCCCAATTTCGGCCATTGGCGCATGCGCTGGCATCTGCTGACCCAGGGCACCATGCCGATGACGCCCTGCCTGCCGGCGGCCTGGTACGAGACGGCCAATATCCACCTCTGCACCATCCGCGATTTCCAGCAATTCTGCGCCGCGCAGCGTATCGCCATCGAGCGGGCGATCGCCATCGACGGCCAGGGTCGCGTCGCCCCGATCCGCTCCTATCGCTGGGCCAACATCTTCGGCGAGCAGGGCCTGTTTCTTCTCAGCCGCCGCTAGTCAGCCAGAGCAGGCCCGGCTGAGCGCCGCCCGCGCCAAGAGGCGCGTGGTATCGAGGGTCGGCAGCGGTGAGTTCGCATCGTTCATGATCAGGGGAATCTCGGTGCAGGCGAGCAGCACGGCATCCGCACCCTGCGCCTTCAGCCGCCCGATCACCCGCTGGAAGTGTGCGACCGCCTCCGGCTTGAAGACGCCATAGACCAGCTCCTCCATGATGATGCGGTTGGTCGCCTCGCGCTCGGCGGCGCTCGGGCGCAGGCATTCCAGCCCATGGGCAGCGAGCTTCTGCGGATAGATCTCGCTCTCGACGAGCCAGCGGGTCCCGGTCAGCCCGAGGCGCCGGTAGCCGCGCGCGGCAGCCTCGGCCGCTGCGACCTCGGCGATATGCAGCCAGGGCAGCGGCGAGCGCGCTTCGATATAGGGGAGCGCCTGGTGGATGGTGTTGTCGGGGCAGATCAGGAAATCGGCGCCGATCTTCGCCAGCTTGTTCGCCGAGAGGAGCATCAGCTCCCCCACGCCCTGCCAGTCGCCGCGATAGAGGCAGGCCGTGTAGTCGGCAAACGAGGGCGTGTGCATCGAGACCTCGGGATGGGCATGAGGCCCGAGAAGGGTGGCGCCCTCCACGCAGATGGTCTGGTAGCAGAGCGAGGCGCCTTCGGCGGAGCAGGCGACGATTCCAATATGCCGCGGCATGGAAGCCTAGTCCGCGATGGCCGAGCTGCCGCGCAGCAGCGCCGCCAGGCCCACGAAGGAGGGATAGGGATGCAGCATGACGAAGGTTGGAATCTTGACCAGATAGGTGCTGAGGCGTCCCTTGCCCTCGAAGCGGGTGCGGAATCTGGCCCCCGGGAAATGTGCGCCGAAGCGAGGCACGATGCCGCCGGCGATGTAGATGCCGCCGCGAGCGCCCAGCGTCAGTGCGAGATCGCCCGCCACGCTGCCCAGGAGCTCGGCGAACATGTCGAGCGCCTCCCGGCAATAGGGATCGGCGCCGGCGAGTGCCCCCTCGCTCACCTCCGCCGGTTTCAGGGGCTTTGCCGTCTTGCCGTCGATCTCCGAGAGGATGCTGTAGAGATTGACCAGGCCGGGGCCGGAGAGAGCGCGCTCGGCCGAGACATGGCCGAAGCGCTCGCGCATGGCGTTCCAGACGCGGCCCTCGCGTTCCGTCCCCGGCGCCAGGGAGACATGGCCGCCCTCGCCTGCCAGCGCGATCCAGCGCCCCTCCCCCACCGGCAGGATGCTGCCGACGCCGAGGCCCGAGCCCGCACCGATCACCCCGATGGTCGCCGCCGGCGCATAGAGGGTGGGGGCCGGCCCCGCGCCGATCCAGCCCAGCTCGCTCATGCCCAGATGCGGGGCGGCCGCCGCGGCGGCGGCGAAGTCGTTGACGATCAGAAGATGGTCGAGGCCGAGGCGCGCGCGAAGCTCGCGCTGGGAGAAGCCCCAGGGATGGTTGGTCAGGGCCACCCGGTCGCCCGAGACGGGCCCGGCCACGTCGATGGCCGCCGCCCGTACATCCCCATGCGCGCCGATCTCCTTGAGATAGACTTCCGCCGCCTCAGCCAGCCCGGGATGCTGGGCGCAGGTCGTGACCTGGACACTCCCGATCAGGCCGGTCGCATCGAGCAGCGCAAAGCGGGCATTCGTCGCCCCTATATCTCCGAGCAGCGCCGGGCCTTTGACCCCTTTCGACATCTCAATCCCCCACTATTCCTCTCCGTGTCCTCCGTGATCTCCGTGGTGAACACTTTCTACCTTAGCGATTGTGGAGAGCGCTGACGAGACGGACCCCGGTCTCCGCTTCTCATCCGCCCGGTGTTG
>DATBBO010000416.1:0-2476 GCA_036270995.1 Dongiaceae bacterium
CATCGCAATCTTGGAGTCGGTATAGCGGGTCATGATCGTCTTCCTCAGGCTTCGACCGACGGCCCATTGCCGACGATCGCAATGACTGCAATATAAGGTCCCCATATGAGTCGAGGCAGGGTTCACGCTGCATCGCAGCAATGCCACGGGAGCATAACAGCGGCCCATAGCCGCCAAATTTCCGCATATCTGCCACAATTGCGCCCTGCCGGAACCCCAATCGGCCCGAACGGAAAAGGAACTGATCGATGAGCCTCGCGGAGCAGCCCTATCTCGGCGATGAAGCCTTGGCTGGAATGTTGAAGAAAGCTGGCCTCCGCGTTGATTTGTCGCAGATTCGTGGGCTTCTGGCCGGGGTGCTGGCCGCCCCCGCCGGGGAGCATCCCGACGCCTGGATCGACCTCGTCGCTCCGGCGGCGGACAAGACCTGCCGGGCCCAGCTCGATGCCCTGAAGCGCCAGCTCGCAGAGGAGGCGCCCCCGGCCAGGCTCAAGTCGACCAGCGAGCGTCTTGCTGCACTGCGAAAAGAATTGGAGCGGCGGGGCCTTGCCGGGTTCCTGGTGCCGCGGGCCGATGAGCACCAGGGCGAGTATGTCCCGCCCCGGGCCGAGCGCCTCGCCTGGCTTACCGGCTTCACCGGCTCCGCCGGGCTTGCCATCGTGCTGGCCGGGAAGGCGGCCGTCTTCGTCGATGGGCGCTATACCCTCCAGGTGCGCGACCAGGTCGATACGGCCCTGTTCGAGCCCCAGCATCTGATCGAGCAACCGCCGGAGAGCTGGATCGCCGCCAACCTCCCCAAGGGCGGCCGGCTCGGCTACGACCCCTGGCTGCATACGCCCGACGGGGTGAAGCGCCTGCGCCAGGCTGCGGAGAAGGCGGGAGGCACGCTGGTGGCGGTCGACGGCAACCCGTTGGATGCCGTCTGGTCGGATCAGCCTCCGCCGCCTTTGGCGCCGGTCGTGCCTCAGGACCTCCGCTTCGCCGGCCGCAGCGCCCAGGACAAGCGCGAGAGCCTCGGCCGGGTCCTCGCCGGCGATGGCATCGCCGCCGCGGTGCTGACCAACCCGGATTCCCTCGCCTGGCTGCTCAATATCCGCGGCGCCGATGTGCCGCGCACGCCCTTCGCTCTCGGCTTTGCCATCCTCCACGATGACGGCGGGGTCGAGCTGTTCATGGACCGGCGCAAGTTCACCCCGGGCCTGGAGAACCATCTCGGCAACCAGGTCGCCGTCAGCGCGCCGGAAGGATTCGCCGCTTCCCTCGACCGGCTGGGCCAGGCGAAAGCCCGCGTGCTGGCCGATCCGGCGACCGCACCTTCCTGGATCTTCGACCGGCTGAGCGCCGCCGGCGCCGTCATCGCTGAGCGCGACGATCCCTGCCTGCTGCCCAAGGCCTGCAAGAACGAGGCCGAACTCCAGGGAACGCGCAGCGCCCATCGGCGCGACGGTGCGGCGGTGACCGGTTTCCTCCATTGGCTCGCCGAGGCCGCGCCGAAGGGCGCGGTGGATGAGCTCGCCGCCGCCGCCAAGCTGGCGGAGTTCCGCCGCGCGGGCGATCTCTTCCGCGATTTCAGCTTCGACACGATCTCAGGTGCGGGGCCGAATGGCGCCATCGTCCACTACCGCTCCAGCGAGCGCACCAACCGGCCCCTTGAGCTGGGGGAGCCCTATCTGGTGGATTCCGGCGCCCAATATGTCGACGGCACCACCGACATCACCCGCACCGTCGCCATCGGCCCCCAATCGGCCGAGGCCAAGGACCGCTTCACCCGGGTGCTGAAAGGGCATATCGCGCTGGCGCTGGCGCGCTTCCCCAAGGGCACCACCGGCAGCCAGCTCGATTCCCTCGCGCGCTATGCCCTCTGGCAGGTGGGGCTCGATTACGACCACGGCACCGGCCATGGGGTGGGGAGCTTCCTCTCGGTGCATGAGGGGCCGCAGCGCATCTCGAAGATCCCCAACCGCGTTGCGCTGGAGCCGGGGATGATCGTCTCCAACGAGCCCGGCTACTACAAGACCGGCGCCTATGGCATCCGCATCGAGAATCTCGTCACGGTGATCGAGGACCCCAGGCCCGGGGATGAGCGCCCCATGCTCGCCTTCGAGACGCTCACTCTCGCCCCCATCGACCGCAATCTCGTCGACAAGGGCCTCTTGACCGCGGCGGAGATCGCCTGGCTCGACGCCTATCACGCCCGTGTCCGCGAAGTTCTGAGCCCCCAGCTCGACGCCGCGACAGCCGCCTGGCTCGGTCAAGCCACCGCCCCGATCTGAGCGCACGCCAAGATTTCTCCCTCGCCCGCCCGTTTCCCCCTCGCCCCCCGACAGGGGGGAGAGGGCCGGGGTGAGGGGGGCCTCTCCAAGGTCGTTTAGCCCGCCTTCACGAGGCCCTGGCGCTGGACCTTGTCCAGCAGAAACGGCAGCCCGGCAGCAGACATGCGGGAGCGGGCGAGCAAGATCTCAGACGTGCCAATGCC
>DATBBO010000417.1:0-3894 GCA_036270995.1 Dongiaceae bacterium
AGGTAGTGGAGGCGCCGGCTCTCGCCGCCCAGCGCCTGCTCCGCCTTCTCCACCGCCGCCTTGATGGGCCCGGGCCCGGCGCTGATCGGCAGATAGTCCAGGGTCTCGGCGAAGGCCGGCCAATGCGCATCGTCGTCCTTGCGGTGAGAGAACTCGTTGAGCGCCTCCCGCGCGAACTTGCGAAAGGCGTCGGCATCGAGGTCGTCCAGCGACGCGCCGATGATCCGGCAGCCGGGAATGAAGCCGGCGCTCGCCAGATGGAACAGCCCCGGCAGGAGCTTGCGACGCGACAGGTCGCCGGTCGCGCCCACGAGGACGACGACCTGTGGAAATTTCGGGCCAACCCCGGGAGGAATCTTTCGCAAGGCTCGCTCTCCTTTTGTCGTGCCGTCCCGTTGCCGCTGCGGCGATTCGTTACTGCGCTTTCTTGCGGCGTGCGCTGCCGCGGCCGGAGAGGCTGGGATTGTTCATGAAGTAGCGATGCGCATTGGCCGATTTCGCCGCGAGGTTCACCCGGAGGAAGGTGCCGTCGGGCTGCATGCGCCAGCTCTGCGCCTCGTCCTTCAGATTGGTCACCATGATCTGGCCCAGCACCTGCTCGTGCACCGTCGGGTTCTCGATCGGCACCAAGGTTTCGATCCGGCGGTTGAGATTGCGGTGCATCCAATCGGCGGAGGAGATGAAGACCTTGGCCTTGGGCGAGGGCAGGCCGTTGCCGTCGCCGAAGCAGAGGATCCGGCTGTGCTCCAGGAAGCGTCCGACGATGCTCTTGACCCTTATATGCTCCGACAGCCCATCGACGCCGGGCCTGAGGCAGCAGATCCCGCGGATGACGAGATCGATTTCCACACCCGAATTCGAGGCTTCGTAGAGCTTGTCGATGATGGCCGGATCGACCAGGGAGTTCATCTTCACCCAGATGGCGGCCGCCCGGCCGGCCCGGGCATGGGCGATCTCGGCATCGATCAGCTCGACGAGGCGCTTGCGCAGGTTCAGCGGCGCCAGTGCCAGCTTCTGCAGCGCGCGCGGCTCGGCATAGCCGGTCATGTAGTTGAAGGCGGCGACCGCATCGGCGCAGAGCACCGGATCGCAGGTGAAGAAGGAGAGATCGGTATAGATGCGCGCCGTGATCGGGTGGTAGTTGCCGGTGCCGAAATGGACATAGCTGCGAAGCCCGTCGGCCTCGCGCCGGACGACGAGGGAGATCTTGGCATGGGTCTTCAGCGTGATGAATCCGAAGACGACATGGACCCCGGCGCGCTCCATGTCGCGCGCCCATTGGATATTGGCCTCCTCGTCGAAGCGCGCCTTGAGCTCGACCATGGCGGTGACGGATTTGCCGGCCTCCGCCGCCGCGATCAGGGCCGCCACGATGGGCGAGTTCCGGCTGGTCCGGTAGAGCGTCTGCTTGATGGAAACCACGGCGGGATCGCGGGAGGCCTGCTTCAGGAATTGGACCACCACATCGAAGGATTCATAGGGGTGGTGGACGATGATGTCCTTGTTGCGCACGGCGGCGAAGCAGTCGCCGCCGAAGTCGCGGATGCGCTCCGGAAAGCGGGGGTTGAAGGGCTTGAACAGCAGGTCCTGGCGATCGTCCAGGATGAGCTGCTTGATGTCGACGAGCGCGATCAGCCCTTCCTGCACGAACAGCTCCTCCGGCCCGACCTCGAGCTCGCGCAGCAGCAGGCCGCGCAGATCCTCCGGCATGGCGCTTTCGATCGCCAGGCTGATGACCCCCCCATGCCGCCGGCGCTTCAGCGCGCTCTCGAAGGTCAGCATCAGGTCCTCGGCCCCTTCCTCGATCTCCATCTCGCTGTCGCGGAGCACGCGGAACAGGCCGTGGCCCAGCAGAGCCCAGGGTGCGGCGAAGATGTGGTCGAAGAACATCAGCACCACTTCCTCCAGCAGCGCGAAGCGCGCGCCCTCGCCCGGCAGGCGAATGAAGCGCTCGAGCTGGGCGGGAAGGGGGATCAGGGTGGCGAGCGGTTCCTCGCGATGGGGATCCTGCAGGCTGAGGGCGATGGCGGCCTGCCGGTTGGCGAGGAAGGGGAAAGGATGGGCCGGATCGACGGCGAGCGGGGTCAGCACCGGATAGATATCGGTGACGAACTTCTTCTCCAGCCATTCCCGGTCGGCGGGGCCGAGCTCGGCCGGACGCAGGATCTCGATCGATTGGGCCGCCAGCTCCACCTTGATGTCGCGCCAGCATTGCTGCTGACCATCGTTCAGTCGGGCCATGGCCCCTTCGATCAAAGCGAGCTGCTGCTCTGCCGTGCGCTTATCGGGGCTGAGCTCATGGATGCCGGCGCGCCGCTGGGCCTTGAGGCCGGCGACCCGCACGATCTGGAATTCGTCGAGATTGCTGGCCGAGATCGACAGGAAGCGCAGCCGCTCCAGCAGGGGATGATGGGGGTTGCGAGCCTCCTCCAGCACCCGGCCGTTGAAGGCGAGCCAGGAGAGCTCCCGGTTGATGAAGCGATCGGCGGGGAGCGGCGGGCCCACCATCTCCTCCTCGCTGTCAGAGGCCTCGGGGACCTCCACCGTCGCCTCGGCTTGGCGAACCACCTCCTCGGCCTCCGCCGCATCGGCCGGATCCAGACCGGTCGCCGCCGCGGCGGATTTCGATGGGGTCATGACCTGCTCCTGGCAGAGGGGTGGATTCCGGGACCGAGAGACTGCGGGGGTAACAATGACAGTTTTATGTCAACGCTCTGAAATTTACAGAGGTTTCGATGGCGATCCTCCTGGATTTCCTGCCAAACTGTGGAAGGGGGCCGCGCTGGCCAGGCTCAAGGAGCAGGATGACCTTGGGCGGCGCATCGCAGCGTCATCGTAGTTTCACGTGTGATCGATAGCTTGCAAACCGGACTTCGGGCGTCCGGCTGGCGCGGCTTGGCATAGATGGGGGCAGCAATGACGACACATACAACCGCGGGCTCTCGCCATATCCATATTCCGCATTGGACCCAGCGCTTCGGCACGGCTGGCTTTCTGGTCATCATCCTCATCGGTGCAGCCTATTCGATCGCGGCGCTGACCAGCGATCTAGTAGAGGCGCCGGCGGGCAGCACCAACATACTGGTCTTCGTCCTGCTCGGGGTAGCCCTGCTGATCGCCCTCGGCTTCGAGTTCGTCAACGGCTTCCACGATACCGCCAATGCCGTGGCGACGGTGATCTATACCCACTCCTTGCCGGCCTATATCGCAGTCGTCTGGTCGGGCCTGTTCAACTTCCTGGGGGTCATGGTTTCCAGCGGTGCCGTGGCCTTCGGCATCATCTCACTTCTGCCGGTCGAGCTGATCCTCCAGGTCGGCAGCCATGCCGGCTTCGCCATGGTCTTCGCCTTGCTGATCGCGGCCATCATCTGGAACCTGGGCACTTGGTATCTGGGCCTGCCCTCCTCGAGCTCCCATACCCTGATCGGTTCGATCATCGGCGTCGGTCTGATGAACCAGCTGATGCATGAGGGCACGAGCGGCACCAGCGGCGTCGACTGGGGTCAGGCGACGAGCATCGGCAAGTCGCTGCTGTTCTCGCCCCTCGTCGGCTTCTTCGCGGCGGGCCTGCTGCTCCTCATCTGCAAGGCGGTCATCCGCATTCCCAAGCTCTACGAGGCGCCCAAAGGCTCCGAGCCGCCGCCCTGGTGGATCCGAGCGGTGCTGATCCTGACCTGCACCGGCGTCAGCTTCGCCCACGGCTCCAATGACGGGCAGAAGGGCATGGGCCTCATCATGCTGATTCTGATCGGCACGGTACCGACGGCCTACGCCCTGAACCATTCCGTGGGAAGGGACCAGGTCCAGGTCTTCGTCACGAACTCCCAGCGCGCGGTCAAGGCGCTCGAAGCCCATGGCGGCAACGCGCCGCTGACGGCCGAGCCGCACCAGGTG
>DATBBO010000418.1:0-1706 GCA_036270995.1 Dongiaceae bacterium
ACAAGGAAGGTGACCAGTACACCTTCATGGACAACGAGACCTACGACCAGATCAGCGTCGAGGAGGATCTCATCGGCGAACCCGCGGTCTTCCTCCAAGAGGGCATGCAGGTCTCGGTCCAGAGCCATGAGGACAAGCCCATCAGCGTCACCATCCCCGGCACCGTCACCATGCGCATCGATGAGGCCGATCCCGTGACCAAGGGCCAGACGGCTTCCTCCTCCTACAAACCGGCCAAGCTCGAGAACGGGGTACGCGTCATGGTCCCGCCCCATATCGAAGCCGGCACGCGCATCGTAGTCAACACCACCGACAACAGCTACGTCGAACGCGCGAAGGACTGAGACCCCGAACGCCATGGCGACCCGCTCCGCAATCATCAATGTGATGACCCGGGCCGCCGACAAGGCGGCCCGAGGGCTGCGCCGCGATTTCGGCGAGGTCGAGCAGCTTCAGGTCTCCGTCAAGGGGCCGGGCAATTTCGTCTCCACCGCCGACCACAAGGCCGAGAAGGTCCTGCGCCAGGAGCTGCAGCACGGCCGGCCGGACTACAGCTTCCTGATGGAGGAGAGCGGCGCCATCGCCGGCAGCGACACGGAGCATCGCTGGATCGTCGATCCTCTGGACGGGACGACGAACTTCCTGCACGGCCTGCCGCATTTCTGCATCTCCATCGCGCTGGAGCGGGCCGGCGAGATCGTCGCGGGCGTTGTCTTCGATCCGATCCTGGACGAGCTCTTCTGGGCCGAGAAGGGGGTGGGCGCCTATCTCAACGACCGCCGCATCCGTGTCTCCTCCCGCCGCCAGCTCGGCCATGCCTTGATCGCCACCGGCACGCCCTATGGGCAAGGCGCGCAGCGCAAGCGCTATCTGGCCCAGCTCGAGCAGGTCATGGAGAACGTGGCCGATGTCCGGCGCATGGGGGCGGCGGCTCTCGACCTCGCCTATGTCGCCGCGGGGCGTTTCGACGCCTATTGGGAATACGGACTCAGCAGCTGGGATTTCGCCGCCGGCATGCTGCTGGTGCGCGAGGCGGGCGGTTATGTGAGCGATCCGGAGAACCGCGGCGACCCGCTTGCCAGCGGCAATGTGCTGGCCGCCAACGACCACCTGCATTCCTCCCTGCAGTCGATGCTGGCACAGGGCTCGTGAAGGCGTTTACGCCGCTTTTCGGGCTAGGCTATACTCCGCGGCCTTATTGTAGAGCCGAATCAGCGGGATAATTCACAGGGAGAACCGATGGGCACCGAGCTCCGCCGCCGCCGCCGTCTATCGGACCTGCTCGGTCGGGCCAGCCTTGCCTGTCTCGGGCTTGCGGGCCTGGCATGGCCGGCGGTGAGCGCCCATGCCCAGCAGGTGACGACACCCAATGGCGCGGTGACCATCGATTACGGCGTGCTGAACGCGCTGGGCGGCCAAGGCCAAGCGCCCGCTTACGGCCAGGCGCCCGCTTACGGCCAAGCACCGGCTTATGGCCAGGCCCCGGCCTATGGCCAGCCCTATCCCGCGTATGCCCAGTCGCCTTACCAGTCTCCCTATACCCAGTCGCCCTATGCGCCGCCGGTCTCGCCCTATGGCCAGCCCGCCTATCCCTACCCCTATGGCCAGCCGGCCTATGGCTATCCGGCTCAAGGCGCGGGTCAGGTTCTCTATCCACCGCCGCAATATCCCGTGAGCAGCCTGCTGGTGCCCGCGCCCATGGGTTC
>DATBBO010000419.1:0-7379 GCA_036270995.1 Dongiaceae bacterium
CAAGCCGGCGGTCATCGTCGTCCATTCGCCCGATCTGAACTCCTATACCAAGCTGTTCAAGAAGGCCCAGGCCGCGGGGATCTATGTCGTGCTGGTGGACAACCCGGCCAATTTCCCGGCCGATGCCTTCGTCGGCAGCGATTGGGATCGCCTCGGCCAGCTCGAGGCCGAAGCCGTCGTCAAGGGTTGCGGCGAGAACTCGAGCAAGCAGATCGGCCTGGTCCAGGGCGACCAGGTGAATTCCTCGAGCCTCTATCAATATGCCGGGATCATGCGGGTCCTCGAGAAGCATCCGGACTTCCAGGTCGTCGCCAAGCCGGATTCGAACTGGGACGCGACCACCTCGCGCAACGTGACCACGACCATGCTGCAGCAGCATCCCGATATCTGCGGCATCATCGACTTCTGGGACGGCGACGCCACCGGCTCCTCTGCCGCGATCCGCGATGCCGGCAAGCAGGGCAAGATCTTCCTCGTCACCACCGGCGGCGGCGAGAAGGTCGATTGCGACGCGCTCGAATCCGGCGTCTTTGGCGCGGTGGTCATGACCGAGCTGCAGCACCAGTCGCGCGACATCAACGCGATCATCAAGTTCCTGCTGCAGAGCGGCCAGCCCCCGGGAACCTCGAAGACCTATATCTATACCCTCGAGAGGGCGACTACGAAGGCCGACCTGAAACCGGAAACCTGCTGGGACCTGAAGTCCCTCCAGGCCTCCGCGCAATAGATCGACGGGCGACCATCGAAAGGGAGCGGCCGGCATCTCGCCGGCCGCTTCCGTTCACAGCTGGCTCGCCCCGGACATCTTCTCCATGAGCTTCAGGGAACGCCTCCAGCGCCTGCGCTACAACTACGTCCCCGATCACCTGATCGGGGAGATCCTGACCAAGCGCTGGACGGACAACGCCATCCCCTTCCTCGCCCTCGTCGCCACGGTGGTGGGCTTCGGCACGGCAATCAACGGCTTCTTCAAGCCGCTGTCCCTCAGCGATTCCACCCGGCAGCTCGGCGAGTTCTCGATCGTGGTCACGGGATTGACCATCGTCATGCTGGGCGGCGGCATCGATCTCTCGGTGGGATCGATCTATGCGCTCTCTACCTTCGCCGCGGTCTCGGCTTTCTTCATCTTCGGCTGGCCGGTCTGGGCAGCGCTTCTGGCGGCGATCGCCACGGGCATCGTCTGGGGAAGCCTGAACGGCGTCCTCATCGGCTATATGCGGCTGCGCGCCTTCCTTACCACCCTCGTCACCTTCATCATCGGCCGCGCCATCTACGACATCCTGGTGGTGAACTTCGCCGCCGAGGTCCAGATGTCGACCATGTCCTCGGATCTCTGGGACTTCATCGGCGGCGATACGATCTTCGGCCTCTCGGTCAGCGTCATCACCGCGATCGTCGTCGCTGTCATCGCCCATATTGCCATCACCCGCTCGCGCCCCGGCTGGCATGTGCTGGCGGTGGGCGGCTCGCGCCGCTCGGCCTACAATGCGGGCCTGCGGGTGCGGCGCACGATCTTCATGACCTATGTCGTCTCCGGCATTTGCAGCGGGCTCGCTGGCTTCCTGGTCGCTTGCCGCCTCAGCGGCGCGGGCCCCGGCACCGGCCTCAATCTGGAGATCATGGCGCTGACGGCGGCCGTCGTCGGCGGCAACAGCCTGGGCGGCGGGCGCGGCTCCATCACCAAGGGCGTCATGGGCGCGGTCATCGTGCTGGTGATGACCAACGGCCTCATCCGCCTCGGCTACGGCACCGGCACCAACCAGATGGTGCTGGGCCTGATGCTGGCCGTCGCCGTGGTCCTCGACATCCGGTGGTTGAAGAACCGCCACAAGGTGCTGAACGAGGTCTATGTCGCGCCGATCTATCACCGCATGGGGGAGACCCAGTCCGCGCTCCCGAGCTCAGGCAGCCCCTATGCGCTGGACAACCGCCTGGCCGCGGCCGAGGCCATCGGCCTCGGCGAGCTGGAAGGGCCGGAGGACGTGGTCCTCGACGAGCAGGATCATCTCTATTGCGGCACGCGCCATGGCGAGATCGTCCGCTTCCTGGCCCCCGACTACAAGCGCTCGGAGGTCTTCGCCCATACCGGCGGCTTCCCGCTGGGCCTCGCCTTCGACCGCGCCGGCAATCTCATCTCCTGTGTCGGTGCCATGGGCCTCTACGCCATCTCGCGCCAGGGCGAGGTGACCCAGCTCTCCGCCGAGACGGCCCGCTCCTGGACCTCCGTCGTCGACGATGCGCGGCTGCGCGATCCCAATGACTGCGACGTGGCGCCGGACGGGCGCATCTTCTTCACCGATTCGACCACGCGCTACGACGCCCATGACTGGGCGCTCGATTCCATCGAGAGCCGGCCGACGGGCCGCCTCCTCTGCTACGACCCGCGGAGCGGCAAGACCTCGACCCTGCTGGACGGCTACCGCTACGCCAATGGCGTCTGCATCGCCCATGACGGCCAGTCTCTGTTCTTCGCCGAATCCTGGGCCTGCCGCGTCCATCGCTACTGGTTCGACGGTCCCAAGGCAGGGCGGGTCGAATGCGTCATCCGCGACATGCCGGGCTATCCCGACAACATCAACCGCGCTTCCGACGGCGGCTATTGGATGGCCTGGCTCGGCATGCGCACGCCGAGCTTCGATCTCGCGCTGCGCCATCCCGGCATGCGCAAGCGCATGACCCGGCGCCTGCCCCAGGATGACTGGCTGTTCCCCAATATCAATACCGGCGGGGTGGTGAAGTTCGACGAGGCGGGGCGCATCCGCGAGGCGCTTGGCGATCTCACCGGCAATGCCCATCCCATGGTCACCTCCATGCGCGAGCACAAGGGCTACCTCTATGTCGGCGGCATCCTGAACAACCGTATCGGTCGCTACCGCAACCCCGGCGCCGATCCGGACTGGACGGGCATGCGCTCCTACTGGGGAGGGCGGCCGTGATCCTCAATTCCCTCCTCGACATCTTCCGCGGCCAGGCCATCACCATTCCGCCCATGGACGGCCCGCTCCGCCCCAATACCGCCCTCGACGAGGCGGCAGTCCTCGCCACGGCGGAGGCGCCGGACAATCTCTGCTTCGACGGCGGGCGCGTGCTCTATTCCAGTGGCGGGGAGGTGCGCGCGCTTGCCGGCGGTGCCGTGGTCGCGCGCCACGACTCGCCGGTGACGGCGCTCGCGGCCTCACCCAAGGGCGAGCTTGCGGTGGCGCTGGATGACGGGCGCCTGCTGCTGGGTGAGCGCAGCCTGTCGGCGCCGGCGGGCCTGACCTCTGCCACGGCGCTCGCCTTCGGCGATGCCGAGACCCTCTTCCTCTGCCAGGGCTCGGCCCGCCACCCAGCCTCCGACTGGGTCGTGGACCTGATGGAGGGAAGTGCCACCGGCTCGGTCTGGCGATTGAATCTCCGCGAGGGCAGCTCGGTCTGCCTCGCCCGGGATCTCGCCTTTCCCTATGGCCTGCTGGTTGCCGGAGGCGATCTCGTCATCGCCGAGAGCTGGCGCCATCGCCTGCTGCGCCTGCCCGCCGCGGGCGGCACCCCGCAGCCGGTGCTGGCCAAGCTCCCCGGCTATCCCGCCCGCCTGACGCCTGCCAGCGGCGGCGCCTGGCTCACTTTGTTCGCGCCGCGCAACCGCCTGATCGAGTTCGTGCTCGAGGAGGAATCCTATCGCGCCGATATGATCCGCGAGGTGCCGCGGGAGTTCTGGATCGCCCCCGCGCTCTCCTCCGGTGCCACCTTCCTGGAGCCGCTGCAATGCGGTGGGGTCAAGACCATGGGCATTCACAAGCCCTGGTCGCCGACTCGCTCCTACGGCCTGGTGGTCCGTCTCGACGCGGCCTTCCGGCCGGTCGCGAGCTTCCACAGCCGCGCCAATGGCGCCCGCCACGGCGTCACCAGCCTGGTCGAGGCCGAGGGCCGACTGCTGGTGGCGGCTAAGGGCGGCGGGGCCATCCTCGATCTGGGTCCCGCGGCGGGGGAGGGCTGAGATGGCCGAAGCGCCGCTCATCGAGATGCAGAAGATCACCAAGTCCTATCGCGGCGTGCCCGCGGTGCGGGAGGTCGATTTCGACCTGATGAAAGGCGAGATCCACGCGCTTCTGGGAGAGAACGGCGCCGGGAAAACGACCCTCACCAAGGTCATGGCCGGCGTCGTCGACGCCACCAGCGGGCGCATGCTCTATCGCGGGCGCGAAGTCAGCTATGGCTCGCCCTACGAGGCGCTCAGCGACGGTATCGCCATGGTCTTCCAGGAGACGAGCCTCGTCCCCTCCATGACCGTGGCGCAGAACCTCTATCTGGGCGATGAGAAGTTCATGAACCGCCTGCGCGGCGTCTATATCGCCGCCAAGCAGTTCCTGCAGTCCCTGAACTTTCCCGTCGATCCGACCGCCATGGTGGCGAGCCTGGGTGCGGCCAAGCGCCAGATGGTGGAGATCGCGCGTGCCGTCCACCACAAGGCCGAGGTCATCATCTTCGACGAGCCGACGGCCTCGCTGACGCCGGAGGAGAAGCGTCATTTCTTCGCTCTCATGCAGCGTCTCAAGGGCCGCGGCGTCTCCATCGTCTTCATCAGCCATGCACTGGAGGAGGCGCTGACCCATGCCGACCGCATCACGATCCTCAGGGATGGCGAGCGGGTAGCGAGCGGCGAGGCGAAGGCGTTCGACCGCGACAAGGTGATCCGCGCCATGGTCGGCCGCACCCTCTCCAACGAGCTCTATCGCACGCGGCGCAGCGCCGGCGAGCTGCGCCGGGCCGGAGCGAAGCTGCTCTCGGTGCAGGACATCTCCATGAGCAATGTCGTGCGCAACAACTCCTTCTCGATCTATGAGGGCCAGATCACCGGCGTCTTCGGCCTCATCGGCTCGGGCCGCACCGAAACATTCAAGATCGTCTCGGGTATCTACAAGCGCGATTTCCGCGCCGGGGGCGAGATCGAGCTCGATGGCAAGCCCGTGCGCTACAACGTGCCGCGGGAGGCGGTGAAGGACCGCGTGGTCTATGTGACCGAGGACCGCAAGACCGAGGGCTTCTTCGAGACCCTCTCCATCGCCGAGAACCTCTATTCCGGCCTGCTGGCCTCAGGCCTCGAGCGCCTGCCCTATGTCAGCCTGCGCGAGATGCAGCAGCTCGCCGCTCGGTGGCGCGAGACGCTGAACATCCGCGCCATCAACGACAATGTCCGGGTGGTCGAGCTCTCCGGCGGCAATCAGCAGAAGGTGGTGATCGGCAAGGGGTTGATCCAGAAGCCGCGGCTGGTCATCTTCGACGAGCCGACCCGCGGCGTCGATGTCGGGGCCATCGCGGAGATCCATCACCTCATCAACAACCTCGCCGATGAGGGGCTGGCCGTGGTGGTGGTCTCCTCCTATCTGCCGGAGATCCTGAACCTCTCGGACCGCATCCTGGTCTGCCGCCAGGGCCGCATCGTCGAGGAGTTCTCCCCCGCCGATGCGACGGAGGAGAAGATCATGTACGCGGCGGTGCACTGACGGCCGGCGCGGCTCTCAGGGGTGCAACTCCGGCGATGACGATGAACCCGCCGGCGCTGATCAGGACCCAGAGCGGCACCACCCCCAGCACCGCCGCCCCAAGCCCGGCGAGGAAGAAGGAGAGCGCAGTCATCGAGCCGCCGATGCCCAGCGCCCAGCCCTGCTCCTCAGGGCTGGCCGCGCCACTGATCAGGGTCAGCAAGGCCACGAAGGCGAGCACATTGGTGATGCAGGCGAAGATCGATGCCAGGACGATGAGCGCAACGCCCAGGGGTGCCGCCGCAATCACGATGAAAATGCCGCAGACGACCAGCCCGGCCGCCGCCACCTTCGCATCCGTCTTGAGCCAGGCCGCGGCGGTCCGGTAGCCGATCGTGGTGCCGATGACGAAGCCCACCCCCATGACCGCGGAGAAGAGGCCGAGCTCCAGCGGCGTCACGTGATAGACCCGCTGCATCTTCACCAGGATGTAGACGTAGTAGAGGGCGAAGCCGAACTGGAAGAGCAGGTAGGAGAGGGCGATCTTGCCGATCACCGGATGGCGGATCGCCTGCAGGAAGATCTGGATAGGCCTTCGCCAGCTCAGCACCAGCTTCCGTTTCGCCGCCGTCTCGCTCAGATGACTCTGGCGCAGCCAGAGGAAGGCGACCACGCAGAGCAGAAAGGCGAAGACCAGTGGGGCGCGGAAATTCCAATGGGCGAGCCCGCCACCGATCGCCGGGCCGGTCACGAGCCCGACGCAGTTGACCAGCACGACGTTGGACATGTTGCGGCCGCGCTCCGCCTCGCTGCTCCGGTCCATCATCGCCGCCTGGGCGATGGGACCGGTGCCCGCCATCAGCCCCGACAACAGCCGGCCGGCGAGCAGGAAGAGCAGCTCGCGGGTCTCGACGGCGACCCACATCAGCACATAGGCGCTGCCCAGCCCGGCCATGCAGATGAGCAGCGTCCGGCGCCGGCCGATGGCATCGGAGAGATCGCCCAGGAAGCTGGCACCGAAGAACATGCCAAGGGGGAAGAGCGAGAAGGCGAGGGAGAGATAGGCATCGCGCAGCGCCGGCGCGTAGAGGCCGACGATCACCGGATCATGGAACAGGGCAATGATGACCGGATACATCAGCCCGAAGGAGAAGATGTCGATGAAGACCGCGGCGAAGAGCGGGGCCATGGTCTTGAAACGCCGATCCGGGATCGCATGGTCGGTCATGAGCGTGGCTTTTCCTCGATGCGAAGGGAGAGCGCCACCGAGGCGAGAGCGGCGAGGGCCACGAGCAGGAGCACGCCCGCGAAGCCGGCGAAGCCGCTGACGATCCCGCCGCCGGTAACGCCAATGGTGGAGGTGAGGAATGTGCAGGCGCTGATCACGCCGGAGCCCTGGCCGGCTTGCGTCTCCGGCAGGGCTGCCAGCCCCAGCCATGGGGCGGTGGCATAGGGCATTGCAATTCCCGCTCCGATGGCGAAGAGGCCGATCGCACGCAGCGCCGGCGAGGCCTCAACCAGGGAAGCCAGGGCGATGGCACAGCCGAGAATGAGGATCAGGCCCCCGTCCGCCATCATCCGCCTGAGGCCGAATCTGCGCGAGATCCGCGGCGCCGCCCGCGCGAAGCCAAACAGGGCCACAGAAAGGGGAATCAGCGACAGGCCGGTGGCAATTGGCGTGAGCCCGAACCCGTCAGGGGATTGGGCGAAGAGGTTGTAGTAGAGAAGCAAGGTCATGATGTCGAACATCATCAGCGAGGCGATCAGCACGGCGAGGGCGAAGCGCCGGTTCGCGAACAGGGCGAAATCGAGCAGCGGATGGGCCCGGCGCCTCTCCGTTCGGTAGAGGAGAAGGAATGCGACGGCCGCGACCAGCAGCAGCAGGATCGCGTCCCAAGGCGCTTGGGCGAAGCGGGC
>DATBBO010000420.1:0-1574 GCA_036270995.1 Dongiaceae bacterium
ATCCTGGAGGTGCAGGGCGAGAATCATGTGCGCACCGCCCGGGCCTTCGGGTTGTCGGAGAACAAGGTGATCTTCGACTATGTGCTGCGCATCGCCGTGCTGCCGACGCTTACGGTGCTGGGCATCGGGATCGGCCAGCTCCTCTCCGGCGCCGTCTTCGCCGAAATCGTCTTCGCCCGGCCCGGTATCGGCAAGCTGGTCTATGACGCCATCCTGACCCGCAACTACCCAATCGTCAGCGGCACAGTGCTGGTCACCACCTTCTTCTTCGTCCTGGTCAATGTCCTGGCCGATCTGATAATCGCCTGGCTCGACCCGCGGGTGCGTCATGGCCTCCAGCGCTAGCGACATCGCCACCGCCCGGCAGCGCCCGCGCCGGCGAAGCGCCTTCCGCCGGCTGCTCGCCGAGCCGCTCGGCGTCATCGGGCTGGTCCTCGTCGTGGCGGTGCTCCTCGTCGCGATCTTCGCCCCTCTTGTCGCCCTCCATAGCCCGATCGCGCTGGCGCCGATCAATCGCTTCCTGCCCCCGGGCGAGGAGCATCTCCTCGGCACCGACCATCTCGGGCGCGATCTCTTCGCCCGGGTGATCTATGGCAGCCGAATCGCCCTCTCGGTCTCCCTCGGCGCCACCCTGCTCTCGCTCCTGCTGGGCGTGACCACCGGCCTCGTCGCCGGCTATGGGCCCCGTTGGCTGGACAATGCCCTGCTGCTCGTCTTCGACGCTCTCAAATCCTTCCCCACCGTGATGCTGGCACTGGCCCTGGTGACACTGGTGGGCCCCAGCCTCGACGCCGTGATCCTGGTGGTGATCATTTCCGCCGCCCCCTCCTATGCCCGCATGGCGCGGACCCAGACCCTCTCCGTGCGCCATGCGGAGTTCGTGCTCGCCGAGCGCTCACTGGGCGCGGGCCCGGGACGGATCATCGCGACCCACATCCTGCCCAATATCATCGGCCCGATCCTGATCGTCGCCTCCATGGACATCCCCGTGGTGGTGGCGATCGAGGCCGGCATGAGCTTCCTCGGCCTGGGCGTCCGCCCGCCAACCCCCTCCTGGGGCAGCATCCTCAACGATGGCTTCTCCTATATCCGCGAATCCCCCTGGCCGGTCATCGCCGGCGGCCTTCCGATCATCATCACCACCCTCGGGTTCACCTTCCTCGGCGAGGCCCTGCGCGACACCTTCGATCCCAAGCGCGCGGGCAGCCGGTGATGGCGACGCCGGCCCTCGCCGTCGAGCATCTCGACCTCGCCTACCGCACCGATGAGGGGATGCTCCGGGCGCTGCGCGATGTCTCTCTCGAGGTGGCACCCGGGGAGATCGTCGGCATCGTCGGCGAGAGCGGCTGCGGCAAGTCGAGCCTCATCCAGGCAATCCTGCGGCTGATGCCGGCCAATGCCGTGATCGAGCGCGGGCGCATCGCGCTTGCCGGCACGGATCTGCTGGCGCTCGATACCGAGTCTATGCGCCGACTGCGCGGGGATCGGATCTCCGTGGTGTTCCAGGATCCCATGACGGCGCTCAACCCGGTGCTCTCCATCGGCCGGCAGATGATGGACATCCAGTACCGGCG
>DATBBO010000421.1:0-2908 GCA_036270995.1 Dongiaceae bacterium
TGCGTCAGCAATATCGAGCAGGTCGGGCAAGCGAAGGGTACGGGCTCGGCCTTCACCCAGGCGCTGACCGAGGAATACAAGTCTTTCGTTGCCGAGGAGCATGACGAGTACGACTGGGCCGCGGCCGACTACTTCGCCCGCAAGGGCCTGACGGCGGCGGGTGGCACGGCTGTGCCACCTGAGGATCCGGCGGCCTATGACCTTGGCGATGCGTCGGGCGATATTGCCGCGGCGCACCAGCGGCTTCTGACCGACCTGAACAATGGCGGTCGGGATGCGAAGCCGGCGGTAGCGGCGAAGGCACAGGTGAAGTTCGACTGCTGGGTGCATGAGCAGGACGAGGGCTGGCAGAAGGACGAGATTGCCGCCTGCAAGAACGACCTGATGGCGGCGTTGGACGAGCTGGAGAAGAAGGAAGCCGCGGCGGCGCCGGCGATGGGTACGCCTGGCAACTACACGGTCTACTTCGACTTCGACAAGTCGGTGATCAACGCGGCGGGTCAGCAGGTGATCAACCAGGTTCTGGCCGATGCGAAGATGCATCCGCCGTCCTCGATCTCGGTGACCGGCCATACCGACACGGTGGGTACGGCTGAGTACAACATGGCGCTGGGTCTGCGGCGTGCCGACGCGGTGCGCACGGCCCTGATCGCCGGCGGCGTGCCTGCCGATAAGATCACGGTGGCGAGCCGCGGCTTCACGGATCTGGCGGTCCCGACGGGTCCGAACGTCCGCGAGGCGAAGAACCGCCGAGCCGAGATCATCCTGCAGCCGTAATCGCAGGCTCTCGACCGACGACAATACCGGCGGCGCCGGGGGAAACCCCGGCGCCGCTCTCTTTTTTGGTCGCAAAAGTCTGAAAGCTCGGCCAACTTCCCTCTCCCGCTCCGAAGCGCGGGAGAGGGAAGTTTCAGAACTCGATCTTCGCCGCCGGCTTGAGCTCGCAGAAGCCCCCGCCCTGGAGCGTCTGGTTGTGATGGGCGATGATCTTCTCGGCGGGGAGGATGCCTGAATCGAATGTCGTGTGAGCGTCGGAGACGAGCACCACCTTGTAGCCCTGCGCCGCCGCGGCGCGGCAGGTCGTATCGATGCAATACTCCGTTTGCAGCCCCGCCATGATCAGGCGCTCGATGCCCTGGGCGGCGAGCCGGGCGCCCAGATCCGTCTCCTGGAAGGCGTTGCAATAGCGCTTCTCGACGACGGGCTCGCCGCTTTGCGGTGCGACGCCGCCATGGATCCGCCAGCCCTCCGTTCCGTGGGCCAGAACATCACCAGGGCCGCCGTCATGCTGGACGTGGATGACCGGCAGCTTGCGCGCGCGGGCCTCCGCCAGAAGACCCCCGATCCGCCCCACCACCTCATCGCCGCGGAAGGCCGGCGTCGGCGGCATGAACATTCCCTTCTGGACATCGATGACGAGAAGTGCGGTCCGCATCCTATCCTCCTTGGCCCAGGCTTTCGGCCATCGCATCGATGGCCCGCAAGGTCGACAGCCGCATCGCATCGTTGAGCGGGTCCGGCCATGAGGAGAGCTTCACGGCGACCAGCTCCTGCACGGGATCGATGAGGATCATCTGTCCGAAGATCCCCGAGGCGGCGTGGCGGCCGCGCTTGCGGTCATACACCCACCACTGTCGGCTATAGGCTGAATCAGGAAAGGCGGCAAAGCGTTCCCCATAGAAGGGCAGGAAGGCCTCGCGGTCACCGGTGCGGCAGGCGGCGACCCAGGCTGCCGGCAGGATCTGGCGTCCATTCCAGGCGCCCTCCTGGAGATAGAGCAGGCCCAGCCGCGCATAGTCGCGCAAGCTCGCATTGAGCCCGCCATCGGCCTGGCAGGTGCCGGCCTTATCGATGGCGATCGAGGCGTCGACCTCGCATCCCAGAGGCTGCCAGATCTCGTGGCTCAGCAGATCCGCTAAGCCCTTGCCCGTCGCCCGCTCCAGCACCCAGCCGAGCACATCGGTCTCGATGGAGCGATAGGCGAAGGCGCCGCCATGCGGCCGCTCCTGTCGCAAGGTCAGGATGAAATCATAGATCCCGCCGAGGATCTCGCCGGGCAGTGGCGGCTTCCAGCCTGCGGCCCGGTCCAGCATCCCCACCTCGGAGGCCGGATCGAGATAGTCCTCGACGAAACGCACGCCGCTGCGCATGTCGAGGACCTGCCCAAGTGTTGCATCGGCATAGCCCGTGGCCGCGAGCTCCGGCACGTAGTGGGAGACCGGCTTGTCGAGGGCGAGGAGCCCGCGCCCCGTCATGATGCCGATCAGGGTCCCGACGAAGGACTTCACCACCGACTGCGAGAGATGCAGCGTCGTCTCGCTCATGCCGTTCATGTAGCGCTCGAGGACGACGCGGCCGCGATGGAGCAGGAGAAATCCATCGGTATAGGTCGCGGCCAGCATCTCGGCGACGCTGCGTCGGCTGCCGTCGAGATCGGTGAAGGCCACCGCCTCCAGCTCCTGCGGCGATTGCGGCAGCGGCTCGAGCGGCCCTCGGCCGCGGGGAATGGCCCGGGTGGGCAGGATCGAACGGACATTCTGGAAGCTCCAGCGATTGAAGGGCGCGAGATCCCAATTGGCGAGCGTCGCCCGCTTGTCGAGCACCGGCGGAAAGCCCGCCATGATGCCCAGATCGGCCGCAGTCGCATTCGAAACAGTCATGAACCCTCCCCTCGGATGCGGCAGGCAATCTAGAGCAAGTCATCCCGAAAGGGGACCTCTTCTCAGCCGCTTGAGCCCGCCCCCGCCTCTCCCCTATTGTCCCACTACCCTGAGCGTGCAATAGGCATGAGCGACGCCACCACCTTCCATGCCGGCCTCATCGTCATCGACGGGCTGGAGTATTCGAACTGGGACCGCGCCCGCTTCGAGGAGCTGAGGGCGGGCGGCCTCACCGCGGTCCACGCGAC
>DATBBO010000422.1:0-4177 GCA_036270995.1 Dongiaceae bacterium
CTCCGTCGCCGGGATGGTGCAGTTCAAGGACGTGTTCACCGGGATCGAGCGGCGGAGCTACACGCGCGCGACGTCGTCGCAGAAGTGCGTGCGCGCCGGCGGCAAGCACAACGATCTTGAGAATGTCGGCTATACCGCACGCCATCACACCTTCTTCGAGATGCTGGGCAACTTCTCCTTCGGCGACTACTTCAAGGAGCGCGCGATCGAGCTGGCCTGGAATCTGGTGACCCGCGAACTCGGCCTGCCGAAGCAGCGCCTGCTCGTCACCGTATTCGCCGAGGACGACGACGCCTTCAATCTCTGGCACCACATCGCCGGACTGCCGGAGCAGAAGATCATCCGCATCCCGACCAGCGACAACTTCTGGGCCATGGGCGATACCGGCCCCTGCGGCCCCTGCTCGGAGATCTTCTATGACCATGGCGACAAGATCCCCGGCGGGGCCCCGGGCAGCCCCGATGCCGATGGCGATCGCTTCATCGAGATCTGGAACCTGGTCTTCATGCAGTTCGAGCAGGTGACCAAGGAGAAGCGCATCGATCTTCCGCGCCCTTCCATCGACACCGGCATGGGACTGGAGCGCCTGGCCGCAGTGCTGCAAGGCAAGCACGATAACTACGACATCGATCTGATGCGGACCTTGATTCTGGCCTCCGCCGAGGCGACCGGCACTCATCCCGACGGCGCCGAGGCGGTTTCGCATCGGGTTATCGCCGACCATCTGCGTGCTTCGAGCTTCCTGGTGGCCGACGGCGTGCTTCCCTCCAATGAGGGGCGCGGCTATGTGCTGCGCCGGATCATGCGCCGCGCCATGCGCCATGCCCAGCGGCTGGGCGCGAAAGACCCCTTGATGTGGCGGCTGGTGCCGGCGCTCGTCGGCGAGATGGGCCAGGCCTATCCCGAGCTGGTCCGGGCCCAGGCGATCATTGCCGAGACGCTGCGCCTCGAGGAGACCCGCTTTCGCCAGACGCTCGATCGCGGGCTGCGGCTGCTGGATGACGAGCTGGCGCGCCTCGGTGGCGGCCAGGCACTCCCCGGCGAGGTTGCGTTCAAGCTCTACGACACCTATGGTTTTCCCATCGACCTGACCCAGGACATCTTGCGAAGCCAGGGCCGCAAGGTCGATATCGCGGGCTTCGATGCGGCGATGGAGCGCCAGCGCGTGGCGGCACGCAAGGCCTGGGCGGGCTCCGGCGAGGCGGCGACCGAGCAGGTCTGGTTCGACCTGCGGGAGAAGGTCGGCGCCTCGGATTTCCTGGGCTACGCAACCGAGGTCGCCGAGGGGCAGGTCCTCGCCATCGTCAAGGATGGCAAGCCGGTCGAGCGGGCCGAGGCCGGCGACACCGTGGCCCTCATAGCCAACCAGACCCCCTTCTACGGCGAGTCCGGTGGCCAGATGGGCGATAGCGGCACCTTCATCAATGCCCATGGCCTCGAGGTCGTCATCGAGGATACCCAGAAGAAGCTGGGGGATATGCATGTCCATTTCGGCCGGGTGCGCCGGGGTAAGCTCGCGATCGGCGAAGCGGTCGAGATGCGCGTCGACGGCGAGCGGCGTACGCGGCTCAGGGCCAATCATTCAGCCACCCACCTGCTGCATGAGGCGCTGCGCCGCCGCCTTGGCGCCCATGTCACCCAGAAGGGCTCCCTCGTCGCGCCCGACCGCCTGCGCTTCGACTACAGCCAGCCGACGCCGCCCTCGGCCGAGGACCTTGCCGTCGTGGCGGAGGGGGTCAACCGGCGTATCCGTGACAATGCCGAGGTGGCAACGCGGCTCATGACTCCCGATGCGGCGGTCAAGGAAGGGGCGCTTGCCCTCTTCGGCGAGAAATACGGTGAGGAGGTGCGGGTCGTCTCCATGGGCGGGGAGGATGATGGCCGCCATTTCTCGACCGAGCTCTGCGGCGGGACGCATGTGCGCCGCACGGGCGATATCGGCTATTTCAAGATCGTCTCCGAGGGCGCGGTTGCGGCGGGAGTCCGCCGGATCGAGGCACTGACCGGGGAAGCTGCCGATAGCTTTGTCGGCGAGCAGGATCGCCTGATCGGCGAGGCGGCGGCGGCCCTGAAGGTGCAGCCGGCCGAGCTGCCGCAGCGCATTGCAGGCCTGATCGAGGAGCGCCGGCGTCTGGAGCGCGAGCTGACGGAGGCGCGCAAGCGACTGGCCACCGGCGGTGGACGCGATGATGCCGCCGTCAAGGAGGTGGCCGGTGTCAGGCTCGCCGCGCGCCTGCTGGAAGACGTGCCGGCCAAGGAGCTGAAAGGCATGGCCGATGCCCTGAAGCAGCAGATCGGCTCCGGCATCGTGGCTCTCGTCGCCCGCAGCGAGGAGCGCGCCTCCCTCGTCGTGGCGGTGACCGACGATTTGACAGCGCGCTTCAACGCGGTCGATCTTGCCCGGCTCGGCAGCCGGAGTCTGGGTGGCCAGGGCGGCGGGGGCCGCCCCGATATGGCCCAGTCCGGCGGGCCCGATGGCGCCCAGGCGCAGGCGGCGCTCGCCGCGATCGAGCAGGCGGTGCGGAGCGCGGGAGAAGCCGCCTGATCTAGCGGGGCGGGGAGGGGGAAAGGCGATGTCCGGCGAGCTACGCGCCGCCACCTATGCCGTTCTGAATCCGACGGAGCATCGACCCCTGCCGGCTCTTGCGGTGAGGGGTGTCATCCTGCTGGCCATCCTCGGCAGCGTCGCGGCGGCGATGTGGACCACGATCCAGGGTCTGCCCCCGGCAACGATGCGAACCCTGGGCGATGTGTCCATCGCATCCTTCATCGTCATGACCCTCGAATATGCCGCGCGGCTCTTCGGCGCTTCGGGTCGCGATCCCGACGCGGAAGCCCATCCGCTGAAGGTGACACTCGACTATGCCCTGTCGCCGCTGGGGATCGTCGATGGCCTCGTCGTGCTGCCTCAGCTCGCCCATGCCGTGGGAGCCTTCGGGCCGGGTGCGGCAAGGCTGGCGGCGGTGGTGGCGATCGTCAAGATCGCCCGCTATGCCCCGGCCCTCACCCTGGTCACCACGGTCCTGCGCAACGAGGGCCGCTCCCTTCTGGCGGCCATCACCGTGATGCTGGTGCTGCTGGTGCTGACCTCCACCGTCATCTACATGCTGGAGAACGACGCCCAGCCGCAGCTCTTCTCCTCGATCCCGGCGAGCCTCTGGTGGTCCATCGTCACCATCGCCTCTGTGGGCTATGGCGACATGGTGCCGGTGACCGTCTTCGGTCGCCTCTTCGCCGGTTTCACCATGCTGCTCGGCATCGCCATGTTCGCCGTGCCGGCGGGCATCCTCGCCACCGGCTTCGCCGCCGAGATCCGACGGCGCGATTTCGTCGTCACCTGGAACACCGTAGCCAAGGTGCCGCTCTTCGCCGGGCTCGATGCCTCGGGGATCGCGGCCATCGCCCGGCTGCTGAAGCCGGAGATCGCGCCTGCCCACTACGCAATCGTGCGCCGCGGCGAGCCGGCGACGGCGATGTACTTCATCATGTCGGGCGAGGTGGAGGTCGACGTCCAGCCCCATCCGGTTCATCTGCGCGGCGGGCAGTTCTTCGGCGAGATCGCGCTGCTGAAGGAGGGGCTGCGCACCGCCACTGTCACTGCCGCCACGGAAACGCAGCTCCTTGCCCTGGAGGCAAGCGACTTCCGCAAGCTGACCGATCAGTATCCGGATCTGCGCGAGAAGATCGCCCGGATCGCCGAAAGCCGGCTCGGCGATGCCGGGCGCCCGGCGCCCGCACCGCCCACGACGGGGTCGTAGCGGCTGGGAGGGAAGCGTCCACGACTTCCTTTTCGACTTACCCGCGAAAGCGGAAATCCAGGGCACGCGGCGGTATCTACGGCCCTGGATCCCTCCGCTGACCTGATCCGGGGATCACGCCGGGGTGACGAAAATTAGGGTGGAAGCAGCCCTTACTTCACGTCCGCTGCGACCTGCATCTTCAGGATCTTGTCCTGGGGCGGGGTCACCATCCCGTTGGGATCGCTGTCACCGCGCTTGATCCTCTCGACGAACTCCATGCCCGAGACCACCTGGCCCCAGATGGTGTACTGGCCGTCGAGCTGGGGAACGGCGACGAAGCAGATGAAGAACTGGCTGTCGGCGCTGTTGGGGTCCTGGGCGCGGGCCATGGAAACCGTCCCGCGGACGTGATGGGCACTGGAGAACTCCGCCGGCAG
>DATBBO010000423.1:0-5680 GCA_036270995.1 Dongiaceae bacterium
TGCCGCGGCGCGGCCGGCGCAAGGATCATGGCCGTCTGGACACGATCCCGGGCTTCCTGCCGGCGCCGGGAGCGGCCATCGCGGGCTGCGTCTTCGCCGAGCGCTGCGCGCTGGCGGACGACCATTGCCGCCAGGTCGAGCCGGCGCTGATCGAGCTCGGCGATCACCGCAGCCGCTGTCACTACCACGACAAGGCCCCGGGGCTGCCGCGGGCAACGCCTTCGGACCTGGCGGCGCCGCTCGAGATCGATCGCGGCCATCGCCCCATGCTCAGCACCCGCAAGGTGACGAAGAGCTTCACCGCCGGCCATCATGCGCTGCGCGCGCTCGTCGACATCTCCCTCGACCTCTGGCCCGGCGAGACCCTGGGGTTGGTCGGCGAATCCGGCAGCGGCAAGACGACTTTCGCCAAGATGCTGCTCGGCCTCTACGCGCCCGACGAGGGCAGCCTCATCGAGCTCGACGGCGAGGCCCTGCCGGGGCGGATAAAGGAGCGCTCCCAAACCCAGATCAAGGCGGTTCAGATCGTCTTCCAAAATCCGGATTCGGCGCTCAACCGTTCCCATCCCGTGCGTCATCTCGTGGGCCGGGCGCTCTCGAAGCTGGCGGGTGTGCCGCGGGCGGCGCGCAAGGCGAGGCTCCTCGCTTTGACCCGGGCGGTGCGCCTGGCGGACCGCTATCTCGCCATGCGGCCGAAGCAGCTCTCCGGCGGCCTGAAGCAGCGCGTGGCCATCGCGCGGGCCTTCGCCGGCGATCCCCGGGTCATCGTCTGCGACGAGCCGACCTCGGCTCTCGACGTCTCGGTCCAGGCCGCGATTCTGAATCTGCTGGCGGATCTGCAGGCCGAGCGCCGGGTGAGCTATGTCTTCATCTCCCACGATCTGGGCGTGGTGCGCTATCTCTCCGACCGGATCGCGGTGCTCTATCTCGGCCGGCTGATGGAGATCGGGCCGGCGGAGCGGGTCTTCGCGGGCCCTCACCACCCCTATACCGAGGCGCTGCTCTCCGCGGTCCCCTCCATCGACGGCCAGCGCCGCGAGCGCATCCGGCTCTCCGGCGAGATTCCCAGCGCCATCAATCCGCCGAGCGGCTGCGTGTTCCACACCCGCTGCCCGCGCAAGCTCGGCGCGATCTGCGAAAGCCAGGAGCCGGCGCTGATCGAGGCGGATAGCGGCCACCATATCCGCTGCCACATCCCCGTCGCCGAGCTCGGCTCGGTCGAGGTCAAGCAGGCCGAGCCGGCGTCCGCCTAACCCCCCATCGTCATCCCGGCGAAAGCCGGGATCCATGGGCCCAGAACTCGCTTGTCGCCCTGGATCCCGGCTTTCGCCGGAATTACGAATAAGGAAACGGCGCCGGCGCTTACCCCACATGCTCCTTGAAGAAGGCCATGGTGCGCTCGAGGGCCTGCTCGTGGCTCGCCTTGTGGAAGCTCCCGCGCTCGTCGCAGGAGAAGCCATGGCCGGCGGGATAGGTGAAGATCTTCACATCCGGCCGCGCGACCTTGACCTTCTCCACATCGCTCATGGGGATCCCCTGATCCTGCTCGCCGAAATGCAGCATCACCGGGACCTTGGGCTTCTCCTTGGCATGCTCGGCGATCATGCCGCCGTAATAGCCGACCGCGCCCGTAATGCCCTGGAGCCGAGTGGCGGAAAGGAAGGCCAGCGACCCGCCCCAGCAATAGCCGACGACGCCGATCTTGCCGGCGCCCTTGAGGTTGTCGATGGCGGCCTGAAGGTCGAGCAGCGTGTCCTCGAGCTTGACCTGGGTGCGCAGATTGCGCCCGGTCTCGATGGAGGCCGGGTCGTAGCCGATATCGACGCCGCGCTTGGCGCGATCGAACAGGGCCGGTGCCACCGCGGCGTAGCCGGCGGCGGCAAAGCGGTCGGTCACGTTGCGCATGTGATGGTTGACGCCGAAGATCTCCTGAATCACCACGAGTCCACCCTTCGGCCTGCCCGCGGGGTCGGCCCGGTAAGCCCCCAGGGTGAACCCGTCCTTGGCCTTCAGCTCGATCGACTTGCCCACGACTTCCTCCATTCATCCTGAGATCCGCTATCCCCGCGCGGGCGCGAGTATGGCATGAGCGACGGCCCGCGGCAGACGCAACTTTGTGATCTATGGCCGGCACCGGGATGCGGTGCTAAGAGGATCATCATGGACGACAAGGACGCCGCCAGTCGCTACCGGGCCAATCTTCAGGGCGAGGTGGACGGCGCCACCCTCTATCGTGCCCTCGCCGAGGCGGAGAAGGATCCGCATCTGAGCGAGGTCTATCGCCGTCTTTCGGCGGTGGAAGAGGCTCATGCGGAGTTCTGGCGCAAGCAGCTCGGCCGTGTCGGCGCAAATGTCGGCGGGCTTCAGGCGGGCTGGCGGACCCGCATGCTCGCCTGGCTCGCCCGTCGCTTCGGGCCCCAATTCGTGCTGCCGACCATCAGCGATTTCGAGAAGCGAGATAGCGGGCAATACGACAAGCAGGCGGAAGCCAGGGCAGGCGGGCTGCATATGGCGGAGCGCTCCCACAACCGGGTCGTTCAGGCCGTGGTGGACTCCCTGCCCGGCGGCGTTTCGGGGGGCGTGCTGGCGCGGCTCGAGGGGCGCCATCGCCTGGGCGGCAACGCCCTTCGCGCCGCGGTGTTGGGAGCCAATGACGGACTCGTCTCCAATCTCAGCCTCGTGATGGGCGTGGCCGGCGCCGCCGCCGATTCGCGCGCGATTCTGCTGACGGGCCTGGCGGGGCTCGTCGCCGGCGCCTGCTCCATGGCCATGGGCGAATGGCTTTCGGTCACCAGCTCGCGTGAGCTGAATCAGCGCCAGATCGATATCGAGGCCGATGAGCTCGCCCGCATGCCCGAGGAGGAGAAGGAGGAGATGGTCCTGATCTATCAGGCCAAGGGCTTGGGCGAGGCCCAGGCCCGCGAACTTGCCGACCGCCTGATGGCCAATAAGGAGACGGCACTCGACACCCTCGTGCGCGAAGAGCTCGGCATAGATCCGGCGGAGCTCGGCGGCTCACCCTGGACCGCGGCGGCCTCCTCCTTCGGGCTCTTCGCCGCCGGCGCGATCTTTCCCGTCGCACCCTTCTTCTGGCTCTCGGGCGTGCCCGCCTTGCTGGCGAGCCTCGCGGCCAGCGGCCTGGCCTTGGTCCTCATCGGTGGTGGGACCTCGCTCTTCACCGGCCGCGGCCTCGTGGTCTCCGCACTTCGCCAGCTCGTGATCGGCTTCGCTGCCGCCGCGGTCACCTATGGCATCGGCCACCTGGTCGGAGTCTCGATCGGAGGTTGAGGGGCGAGCCGAGATGAGCGGCTTTCAACCGGCGGGCTGGCATACCGTGACGCCGCGGATCGTGACCCGAGATGTCGCCGGGCTGGTGGCATTTCTGCGGGCCGTCTTCGATGCCCGGGGAGAGTGGCGTGCCGGCGCACCCGCCGAGATCACGATCGGCGATTCCGTGATCATGATCAGCGATGGCGGTGGGCGGCGGGAGGCATGGCCCGCCTTTCTTTATGTCTACGTCGCCGATACGGACCGCACATATGCGCGGGCGATCGGCCTGGGCGCCCGCTCCATCGAGGCTCCCCTGGACACGTCCTACGGCGACCGGCGCGCGATGATCCAGGACTCCTGGGGCAATAGCTGGCAGATCGCGACGCGCAGGAGTGCAGTAGCGGGCGGAAGCTAGTTCGATCTAGCGTGCCTCGGAATGCAGGAAGGCCGATGCGGATGCCTCGATATCGCCCATCAGGTCGTCCAGCCGCGGCAGCAGACCCTCGATCGTCGGCCAGTCGCCCTCATCGCCCGCGGCCTCGAGCTCGGCGCAGACCTCGGTAAGGGCGCGCGCGCCGACGAGGCTCGAAGATCCTTTGAGCCTGTGGCTCGCGAGCTTCACCTCGGCCGCGACGGCGCGGAGTGCCGCGGCGCGAATCTCGGCGATTCCGGAGCGCGCCGCCGGCACGAAATCCTCGATCACCTCCCGGATCAGAACGGCATCATCGCCCACGACCCGGCCCAAGACCTCAGGATCGATCGCTGGTCTCATAAGCCCCCCAACCGTGACGGAAGGCTAGCACGGTATGTCGGAACTCCCGATGGATTAATGATCGGGTAACGGACGAAAGGCGGCGATTGGGCGAATTATCTAGCGATCTCAGGACGCTAGGGGGAATCTAGCCGGGCAGATATCCACCGTTCCTGTCGAGCTTTCCAAATACTGACATGAAACTGTAACATAGACCCACTAAGAAGCCCGCTGTTCGAACAAGATAACAAGGGGAGACCTAATATGAAGCCTGCATGGCTGCGCATTCTGCCTCTCGCCGCGATCGCCGCGGTGGGCTACTCGGGCGTGGCGTCCAGTCAGACCATGAATCAGCTCGTCGCCGGCGCCAAGGCCGAGGGCGAGCTGACGGTCATCGCGCTGCCGCGCGACTGGTGCAATTACGGCGCTCTGATCGACGGCTTCAAGGCCACCTACGGCCTGAAGGTGAACGAGCTCAATCCCGACGCCGGCTCCGGCGACGAGGTCGAAGCGATCAAGGCGAACAAGGGCAATAAGGGCCCGCAGGCGCCGGATGTGATCGATGTCGGTCTCTCCTTCGGTCCCTCGGCGAAGGCCGATGGCTTGCTGCAGCCCTACAAGGTCTCCACCTGGAAGACGATCCCCGACAGCGCCAAGGATTCCGCGGGCTACTGGTACGGCGACTACTACGGCGTGCTGGCGATGGAGGTGAACTCCGACATCATCAAGACGGCGCCGAAGGACTGGGCCGATCTGCAAGGGGCCGACTACAAGAACGCCGTCGCGCTTGCCGGCGACCCCCGGGCCTCGAACCAGGCGATCCAGGGCGTCTTCGCGGCCGGTCTCTCCTCGGCCAATGGCGATGTCGGCAAGGCTGCCGATGCCGGGCTGCAGTACTTCGCCCAGCTCAACAAGAACGGCAACTTCGTGCCGACGATCGGCAAGGCGGGCACGCTGGCGCAGGGTGCCACCCCGGTCATCCTCCGCTGGGACTATAACGCGCTGGCCGACCGCGACACGCTGAAGGGCAACCCGGCCGTCACCGTCGTGGTGCCGGAAACGGGCGTCGTCGCCGGCGTCTATGTGCAGGCCATCAGCGCCTATGCGCCGCATCCCAACGCCGCCAAGCTCTGGATGGAGTTCCTCTACTCCGACGCGGGTCAGCTCGGCTGGCTGAAGGGCTATTGCCATCCGATCCGGTTCCAGAACCTGGTGGACAGCAAGAAGGTCCCGCCGGAGCTTCTGGCCGCGCTTCCGCCGGCCTCCAGCTATGCCAAGGCGGTCTTCCCGACCTTGGACCAGCAGGCGCAGGCGAAGGGAGTCATCACCAAGCAGTGGGACTCCGTCGTCGGCGCCAACGTAAAGTAAGCCGAGGCGACATCGAAGCTGCGCCGGATCATCGTCAGGGGACGGGATCCGGCGCGGTACGCCTTCGTTATTCTGCCAGACCTAAGAAAACGACCGGGGTAGAGGCTCATGGTTCAGGGGACGCAAGTCGAGGCTTCTCCCACGCTCGCCGCGCGGTTCGTGCCCGCCCAGTTCTCCTGGGCCTGGCTCGGGGTGATGCCGTTCTTCATCTTCGCCCTGATGTTCCTGATCCTGCCCACGGCCTATCTGGTAATCGGCGGCTTCCAGGATGCCGACGGCAATTTCACGCTC
>DATBBO010000424.1:0-7205 GCA_036270995.1 Dongiaceae bacterium
CCAACCGCGCCGGTGTCGTCGAACTCACCCGCCGGCGTGGCCTTAAGCTCGCGAGCCATGACGACGCCACGCCCGCCCATGCCGATGAGGCAGCCGAGGTGGGCGCCGTGCTGGCCGAATTCCCGACAACCCGCGAGGCCGCGGCCGCGCTGCGCCAGCATGGCATCAAGGTCCTGACCGGGGCGCCCAATGTCGTGCGGGGTGAATCCCATTCCGGCAATGTCTCGGCCATGGCGCTTGCCGAGGAGGGGCTGGTCGACATCCTCTCCTCCGACTATGTGCCGGCGAGCCTTCTCCCCGCCGCTTTCCGCCTCGTCCGCGAAGTCGACTACACGCTGCCCGCGGCGATCCGGCTGGTGGCGGGCAATCCCTCCGAGGCCATGGACCTCGACGACCGCGGCCGCATCGCACCGGGGCTGCGCGCCGATCTGGTGCGGATGGCCGAGCGCGGCGGCCTGCCGCTCGTCCGCGCTGTCTGGTCGCAAGGCGAGCGGGTGGCCTGAGGTTCGTCATGAACGGGGCCGCCGCCTACGAGATCGACCAGGGCGAGGCGGATCACCCCTGGGGCGACGGCCGCTTCATGACAGAGGCGCCGATGGTGCATCCCAGCGCCGTGATCAAGGCCAGCCGGTTCGGCGCCTGGACCGTAGTCGGCGCCAATTGCGAGCTGCTGGAGGTCGATTTCGACGACTGGTCCTATGCGGTCCGGGACGTGGCGATCTTCAATGCGAAGATCGGCAAGTTCTGCAATATCGCTTCCACCGCCAGGATCAATCCAACCAACCACCCAATGCAACGCGCAAGCCTGCACCACTTCACCTATCGCAGCCGCTCGCATCATCTGGCCGCCGATGACGACGCCGAGGTCTTCGCCTGGCGCCGGGCGCATCGCGTCGTGGTCGGGCCTGATGTCTGGATCGGTCACGGCGCGATCGTGCTCCCGGGTCGATCCATCGGCACGGGTGCGGCCATCGGCGCCGGCGCGGTGGTGACCAAGGATGTTCCGGACTATGCCATCGCCGCCGGCAATCCGGCGCGCGTGATCCGCCGCCGGGTCGACGAGCAAACCGAAGCGCTTCTAAAGCAGATTGCCTGGTGGGATTGGAGCCCGGCGCGGCTCAGGGCCGCGCTCCCCGACTTCCGCGCTCTCGAGGCGGCAGCCTTTGCGCGGAAGTACGGCCGGCTGGATGTGATGGCCGGATTGCCGGCATGACGCCGGGGGCGTTCTTTTTCGTCATCGGGCCCTCGGGCGCGGGCAAGGACAGCGTCATCGCCCGGGCGCGCGCAGCGAGCGATCCCGGCCGCATCGCCTTCGCGCCCATCGCTACATCACCCGCCCTGCCCTGGCCGATGCGGAGAACCACATCGCCCTCACCCCCGCGGAGTTTGCGGCACGCCAGCGGGCGGGCTGGTTCGCGCTCGATTGGGAAAGCCATGGCCTCAGCTATGGCATCGGCCGCGAGATCGACAGCTGGCGCGCCGATGGTGTCGGGATTGTGGTCAACGGCTCCCGCATCCATCTCGCCGAGGCTGCCGCGCGTTATCCCGAGATCCGCCCGGTGCTCATCACCGCGCCGGAAGATATCCGTCGGGCGCGGCTCCGGAAGCGCAATCGCGAAGCGGGCCTCGCACTCGCCGAGCGCCTGGAAGACCACGTCGAGGTTCTCCATCCGCGAATGGTCAGAATCGAGAACAGCGGGGCTGTGGCCGAGGCCGGCGAGGCGCTCGCGTCCCTGTTGTGTGGTTCCGACTAGAGATCAGAATCGATGCTGGCCGCCGGTGATGAAGATCTCCGTGCCGGTCACATAGCTGAAATCGGAGTTGCGGAGCTGGAACACGGCGGCCGCGACCCCCTCGGGCGTGCCCATGCGATGCATGGGGAAGCGGGGGATCAGGCTCTCATACTCCGGCCCGATCATGGCCGTCTCGATCTCCCCGGGCGCCACCGCATTGACCCGACACCAAGCGCGGCGAACTCCACCGCCATCTCGCGGGTCAGCGCCGACCTTCTATGCTAGAGCCTTCTCGCTGCGCCTCAGCAGGGCGTCGATTGCAACCGCGATCCCGCCAACCCGCAGTGCCGTCTGGACATCCCGCCATTGCTTGCACAAATTCGGCGACACGGCCGGGAGATCCTCGATGCGCCGGGACAGGTCGCCCGCGGGGAAGCTCGCAGGCGGGCTCTCAGCGCCAGCGGCAAGGAATTCGGCCTGGGTCCGGACGCATTTCTCGCAGATGCCACAGTTCAGGGTCCGCGCCCGATTCTCCCAGCAGACCTTCAGCGAGCGGTGGACGATCTCCCAGCCGACGAGATGCCTCACCTTGTCGAGCCGGGAGAATTCCCAGCCGTCATTGACAATCGAGAGGCCGCTCGAGCCCCAGAGCGGGTCGATGTCCTGATGCGATCCCCAAGGCGGAGGTATGTCGGTGCTGGCAACATAGACGGTCGAGGGCGCGGGCGAGAGGCTGTGCGCCATGCAGGCGATCGCTGCGATATGCGTGATTTCCCAATTCACGCTTCCGAACACGCCGTGCTGGCGCAGATTCGTATCCAGGTAGATGATCGGCTTGGCCAGCTCGCGGCCGATGCCGTCGAAGAGGGCGGTATTCTCCCGTTGGCGATCGGCATCCGCGAGCGCGATGTCGAAGCCCCGGACATTGATCAGCCGTTCGACATCCCTCCGGTTCCGCTTCAGCGTGAAGAATGAATCCACGCCAGCCGTGAAGAACATTGCCGCCCCCGCCGCGGGCTCTGCGGCGCAAAAGCCGGCGGGCGTCACAGAGACCCTCGACAGCGCCGGCCACCAGGCAACCGCCTGTTCCTGGATCCTGCCGAGATTGGCGGCGAAGGCCGGATCCAGCTCGGCGGCCACGGCCAGCGGACGATGCGCCGCCATGGCCGGCAGAAGAGACACCGCGACGAAAGCCTCAGCGCTCGCGCGAAGGGGCTGGGCGCTCTCGATCCACACCGGCGTCCCGCCGATCGATGTCTCCACCCGATAGAGCCCGAGGGCCGTCCGCGTCATGAGAGGGGAAGCAACGGCGATGGGCTCGGACATTACGCTCCCGTGACGACAGAGGGCGTCGGGCGTCAGAACAGATGCTGGCCGCCGGTGACGAAGATCTCCGTGCCTGTCACATAGCTGAAATCGGCATTGCAGAGTTGGAACACGGCGGCCGCGACCTCCTCGGGCGTGCCCATGCGATGCATGGGGATGCGCGGGATCAGGCTCTCATACTCCGGCCCGATCATGGCGGTCTCGATCTCCCCGGGCGCCACCGCATTGACCCGGACACCGAGCGCGGCGAACTCCACGGCCATCTCGCGGGTCAGGGCCGAGAGCGCCGCCTTGGAGGTGCTGTAGGCCGAGCCGGCAAAGGGATGGATGGCATGGCCGGCAATCGAGGTGATGTTGACGATGGCGCCCTGGCCGCGGTGAAGCGCCTGGGCGAAGCCGCGGGCGAGCGCCAGCGGTGCGAAGAAATTGAGCTGGAAGACCGCGCGCCAGCCATCCAGCGTACCGTTCAGGATGCCGAGCCGTTCCTTGAAGGAGGTCTTGGGCGAGATCGCCGCATTGTTCACCAGGGCATGGAGCGGGCCGCCGGCGAGGATCCCGTTGGCTGTCGCGACGAAGCTCTCCACCTCCGCCGGGTCCGCGAGATCCACGGTGACATGGCGGTTCCAATTCGGATCGCGCCGGCATTCGTCTGGCACATCCTCGCGCGAGCAGGTGATGATGCGCCAGCCCTCCTGGCTGAAGCGCTTCACCGTCGCATGGCCGATGCCGCGACTGGCCCCAGTGAGGACCAGCGTCTTGACCTCGTCCGCTCCGCTCACCCTGCCCTCATCTGCTCAATGCGCCATCAGCACGGGAATCGTCGCCTGGGCGAGCACGTCCCGCGTCGCGCCGCCCAGGATCATCTCCCGGAGCCGGCTATGACCATAGGCGCCCATGGCAAGGAGATCGGCCTCGATCTTCTGCGCCTGCTCCAGGAGGCCATGGCCGATGGACTGATGATGATGCAGCTCGAAGCTCTGCACATCCGCCTTGATGCCGTGCAGGGCGAGATAGGCCGATAGCGCCTCGGCCGGTGCGCGCTTGTCGGTGCCCGGGGCCGAAAGGATCGTAACGGACTCTGCCTTGCCGAGATAGGGAAGCGCGACACCGACCACGCGGCTCGCCTCAGCGCTGCCGTTCCAGGCCAGCGCCACGCGGCGGCAGAGCTTCGCGGGTGCCGTCGGCGGCGCCACGAGGACCGCATGACCGGTGTCGAAGAGTGCGGCGTCGAGGCTGGCGGCCGTCTGGCCGTCCATGCTCTTGTCCGGGCGGGCGAGCACGGTCAGGTCGGTCAGCCTCCCGGCCGCGGCGAGCACCACGGGCTCGGGCCCCGTCTCCTGCCGCCAGACGACCTTCGCCCCTGCCCGGGCCGCGAATTTGTCATAGACGGCCTTCGCCTTCTCTGCACGCTGGTCGACGGCCTTGGCCATCGCATCCATGACCTGCTCCACCATGGCTCCCGACATGCCCTCGCCGACGATAGGCACCAGCGTCGCCGGGTCCGCCTGGACATGCAGCGCCTGTACCTGGGCGTCGAACAGGCCGGCCACGGCCAAGCCCGTCTCGAGCGTCGCTTCCGACAGCGGGCCGCCGTCGACCAGGACAAGGATGGACTTCGGTATCATCAACTTCTCTCCCTATTGCCGCGCGATGGAAGACCAGGCTGGGGCGGCGGCCACCCGCAGGCATTGACGCATATCACTTGTCTCAGGCAAAGCGCCAGCGGTGCTCCGGCAGGCCGGCGGGGTCCTCGTGGATCATGATCTCCGCCCCCGGGAATTCGGCCAGGATGGCCGCCTCGACCTCGTCGGACACGGCATGGGCCTTGATCAGCGCCATGTCGCCGTCGAGCTCGAGGTGGAACTGGATGAATCGTGCCTGGCCGGAGGAGCGGGTGCGCAGGTCATGGAGGTCGCGCACGAAGGGGTTCGCGAGCGCAATCTCCCGGATCCGCTTCCGCGCCTCGTCGGGAAGCTCGCGATCCATCAGCAGATCGAGGGAGCTGCGGACGATCCGCCAGGCGGTGAACATGATGTAGCAGCCGACACCGGCGGCGATGATCGGGTCGGCCAGTGCCCAGCCGAACTGGCGCCAGAGCAGGAGTGCCACGATGACCGCGCCGTTCACCATCAGATCGCTGAAATAGTGGATCGAATCCGCCTGGATGGCGATGGAGCCCGTCATCCGGATCACATGGCGCTGATAGAGGACCAGCAGGATGGTGGCGAAGATCGAGAAGGCCATTATCGCGAGGCCGATCCCGCTGTTCTGGATCGGCGAGGGATTGACCACGCGGTTGCCCGCCTCCACCAGCAGGAAGAGGGCCGACCCGGCGATGAAGGCGCTCTGCCCAAGGGCAGCCAGAGGCTCGGCTTTGCCATGACCGAAGCGGTGCTCGGCATCCGCCGGCACCAGGGCGGTGCGCACGGCCACCAGATTGACAAGGGAGGCTGCGACATCAAGAAGCGAATCGAGCAGGGTCGAGAGCAGGCTGACGGAATCCGTCATCAGATAGGCGAAGAGCTTCGCGCCGACGAGGAGGAGCGCGGTGGAGACCGAGGCATAGGTGGCCCGGCGCATCAGCGGCGCTGCCTCGGCCCTCCCTCTGAGGCCCGGCGCGCCTTCGCTCACGGATAGAGCCTCGTGGTCGTCCAGCCCTCGCCCTCGCGCTCATAGACCAGGCGGTCATGGAGCCGGAAGGGCCGATCCTCCCAGAACTCGATGCGCCGCGGCTGGACGCGGAAGCCCGACCAATAGGGCGGGCGCGGCACGGTGCCGATCCCGAACTTGGCGGCGAATTTCGCCGCCTTCGCCTCCAGGGCGTAACGGCTCTCGAGCGGGCGCGACTGGTCCGAGGCCCAGGCACCGATCTGGCTAGAGCGGTGGCGGGTGGCGAAATAGGCATCCGCCTCCTCCGGCGTCGTCAAGGTGACTTCGCCCTCGATGCGAACGCTTCGGCGCAGCGACTTCCAGTGGAAGCAGAGCGCGACCATGGGATGGGCCTTCAGATGCTCGCCCTTGCGGCTCTCGTAGTTGGTATAGAAGACGAAGCCGCGGGTATCCGCCTCCTTGAGCAGCACCATGCGCACGGCCGGCATGCCGTCCGGCCCGACGGTCGCCAGCGCCATGGCATTGGCATCATTGGGCTCCTTCGCCTGGGCCTCCTTGTACCAGGCGTCGAACAGCTCAAAGGGCTCGGCAAGCTGGTGGTTGGGCATATCGGGATCGCGCTACGGGCGGATTGACGGTCTATGTTAACCCACCTATCTAAGCTTCTGCCATAACCCATCCGAGCGCTGTCAGGATTCTCGTTGCGTGATACCGGTGTCTCGCGGGCGGCGAGGGGTGGAAAGGAGCCTCGGGCGGCGCATGCGCGATCCTTATGAAGTCCTGGGCGTGCCGAAGAGCGCGACCGCCGAGGATATCAAGCAGTCCTATCGCAAGCTGGCGAAGAAGCTGCACCCGGACCTCAACCCGGGAAACAAGAAGGCCGAGCAGTCCTTCAAGGAGGTCTCGGCCGCCTATGATCTCTTGAGCGATCCGGAGAAGAAGGCGCGCTTCGACCGGGGCGAGATCGACGCCTCGGGGGCCGAGCAGCGGCAGCCCTTCTACAAGGCCTATGCGGAGGGCGAGGAGGGCGCGCGCTACCGGCGCTTCGACGGCGATGAGAGCCCCTTCGCCGACGACCTCTTCGCCGATCTCTTCCGCGGTGGGCCGGGCGGCGGGCGCCAGACCATCCGCATGCGCGGCGCCGATGTCTCTTACACCCTCGAGGTCGATTTCCTCGAGGCTGCCAACGGCATCACCCGCCGGGTGACGCTGGCCGACGGCAAGACTCTCGACGTCACCATCCCGGCCGGCACCGAAGATGGACAGACACTCCGCCTCAAGGGCCAGGGCCAGCCCGGGTTGGGCGGGGCGCCGGCAGGCGACGCCTTCATCGAAATCCATATCCGTCCCCACCCCTTCTTCACCCGGACAGGCAGCGACATCCATATCGAGCTGCCAGTCTCGCTCTCTGAGGCGGTGCTGGGCGGATCCGTCAACCTGCCGACCATCGACGGCAAGGTCGCCCTCAAGATCCCGGCAGGCTCCAATAGCGGCACGGTGCTGCGCCTCAAGGGCAAAGGAGTTCTGAACCAGGCA
>DATBBO010000425.1:0-7919 GCA_036270995.1 Dongiaceae bacterium
ACCAGTCCTCCAGCACCCGGACCAGCTGGCCCGAACGCAGGAACAGCTCGGCCACAGGCTCGAGGGTATAGGCGATCCCGAGGCCGTCCACGGCGGCGCGTATGGTGAGGTCGAGATTGTTGACCATCACCCGCCCTTCCACCGAGACCCGCTGCGACTTGCCGTTCCGCTCGAACGGCCATTCGAACACCGTCCCCTCCATCGGCCGGCGGTACTCGATGCAGCTGTGGCGGGTGAGGTCGGCGGGCATGCGAGGCGGGCGGCGGCGGGCGAAATAGGTGGGCGCGCCGACCACGGCGACCCTCATCGGCCCCATCACCTGAACGGCGATCATATCCGCAGCGGCGCGTTCCCGCGTCCCGATCCCGGCATCGAAGCCCTTCGCGACGATGTCGATCGGCGCTTCGTCGACACTGACCTCGAGGTGAACCTCCGGATAGGTCGACAGGAAGCGACCCCAAATCGGGGCGATCACCGTGGCCGCCGCGAGATGGGAGGCGTGGATGCGGAGATTCCCTATGGGGTGATCGCGCTCCTGGTTCAAGTCGTCGAGCGCCCCGGCGATCTGATCCATCGCCGGCCGCAGGCGCCCGAGCAGGCGAATGCCGGCATCGGTCAGCGAGACGCTCCGGGTCGTTCGATGCACCAGCCGGATCCCGAGGCGCTCCTCGAGCTGCCGCATGGCGTGGCTCAGTGCCGAAGGCGTCACGCCGAGGCGCGCGGCCGCCACGCGGAAGCTGAGGTTGTCGGCAACGGCCACAAAGGCCGTCAGGTCGGCCAGCTCAGTGCGGCGCATCGATGAGCTCTCCTCAACACTGCAGGCAACTCCTATAGAATTTTCAATTATCTCGCTTGTCAACGCCCGATGCGCAGCGCCGAGCGCGCCTTAGATTGCGCGAAGCTTTGATAATTTCGGCCAGCGGCAGATAAGACGCGGCCGGCACCTCTCCCCAGGTTTGATCTGCGGCGCATTCAGCGCCACCGAGAGACAGAGAGGTCCGCAATGGATACCACCTTCCGCAAGCAAACCCGCCTGACAGGTCTGGCGATAGCCCTGGCGGCGGGGTTCTTCTTCCTGCCGGCGACCGCCGGCCGCGTCGATCTGATGGGCTATCCCAGCGCCTGGGCGGGCGATCAGGGCGGCGGCCACGATCGTGTCGGGGGCAGCCAGGAATACACCAACTACGATGCCGGCCCCACGGCTCCGGGAGCGGGGCCCTGCCAATCCTGCCTCAATGGTGCGATGGGCAGCGGCTATGTCCCGCCGGTTCCGGCCCAGGACAGCTATACGGAGTATTCGGCGCAGCCAGGTCCGGCGGCGCCAGCCCCGTGCGAATCCTGCCTTAACGGTGCGATGGGCAGCGGCTATGTCGCGCCGGTTCCCCTCGATCAGATCCGCCATCCCTAGCCTTTCCGCCTAGGGAGCAGACTCCTTGCGGCGCCGGAGCACCGGGGCATCCGGGCTCTGGCGCCGGTCCGCCCGCGGCGAGCGGCCGAAGGTCCGGCGGTAGAGACGCGAGAAATGCTCCGGCGAGGCGAAGCCGGCGCTGAGCGCCACCTCTGTCACCGGAAGCCGCGTCTGCTGCAGCAGCGCGTGAGCCTTTGCGAGCCGCATCATCTTGTAGTGGCCGAGCGGGGTCTCACCGAGGTGGCGCGCGAAGAGGCGCTGGAGCTGGCGCAGCGAGAGGCCCAGATGCTGCGCGATATCGCCGAGCCCCAGCGGCTCCTCGATGTTCTGCGCCATCAGCGCGATGGCGCCCGCCAGCAAGGGATCGCGTAGTTCCGCCGGATGGGCCGCCGCCGCAAGCTGCGGCTCGGCGGCCGGACGCCGGCGCCGCAGCAGGAGGTGATCTGCGATCTCCCTGGCGAGCGCCGGACCGTGCTGGGCCCCGATCCAATGCAGCATCATGTCGAGCACCGCGCTCTCCCCGGCGCAGGTCATCCGCCCTCGGCCCGCGGTGAAGAGCTGCGGCAGGGCGCGGCATCGGGGGTAGACCTCGCGAAAGCCCTGCAGATTGTCCCAATGGACGGCGACCTCGGCGCCATCCAGCAGCCCCGCGGCCGCCAGGATCTCGCTGCCGGTCTCGATGCCGACGAGCTCGGCGCCGTGCCGCGCCATCCGGCGCAGCCAGTCGCGGATCTTCGGATCCCGCGCATTCTCCTTGGGCTCGAAGCTCGCCAGCACGAAGACGGCGGCGTAGCTCGCGGGCCCGGCGAGGCCGCCGTCGACGGGAAAGCGCAAGCCGCTGCTGGCCCTGACGTCGCCGCCATCGCGCGACAGCAGCCGCCAGTCGTAGAGCCGCCGGCCGCTCAGCCAATTGGCGATGAACAGCGCCTCGACCGAGGCCGAGAGCCCCAGGGCCGAGAAGGCCGGGGTCAGCAGGAAGGCAAGTTTTCGGGTGTCCTCGGCCAGAGGGACCTCCATCCAGAAGGGCCCAGGATGCCCCGCGCCCCGATCGAATACGACAGGATTCTGTCGCGTTCGATCAAGTAGCTGCCGGCTCCCGTCCTAGCCTGGAGACAGCAAGGAGACATCGCATGACCGATCTCGCCGCCGCGAAGAAGCTGAGCTGGGACATCGCCGATCCGGCGCACGCCCACACCATGCCCTCGCGCTTCTTCTACGACGCCGGCGTCTTCGCCGCCGAGCGGGAGCGCATCTTCTACAAGGGCTGGCATGCGGTCGGCCATGTGAACGAGTTCAGCGAGCCTGGCAGCTACCTGACCCAGGAGATCTTCGACCAGAGTCTGATCGTCGTCGCCGGGCGCGACGGCGAGGTCCGCGCCTTCCACAATGTCTGCCAGCATCGGGGCAACCGCCTGCTGATGGAGAGGCGCGGCAAGCTCAGCACCGTCATCCGCTGCGGCTATCACTCCTGGTGCTACGACATGGCGGGCGCGCTGCGCAACGCCCCGCGCAGCGAGCGGCTGGAGGATTTCGACAAGAGCCAATACGGCCTGAAGCCCGTGCGTCTGGAGAAGCTGGGCGGCTTCTACTTCGTCAATCTCGATCCGGCGGCGACCCCCCTGGCCGAGACCGCGCCGGGCGCCGAGGCGGAGATGCGCCGCTTCCTGCCGGATCTCGACCGCATGCAGCTCCTCGACGAGGTCGATGTCGTGGTGCCGGCGAATTGGAAGGTCATCATGGACAACTCGATCGAGGGCTATCACTTCGATCTGTCCGGGCCGGTCCACAAGCATCTCGCCAGCCTTATCGACTTCAAGCAATACCGGCTGACCGCCCATGACAAGTGGTGGACCTACATGGCGCCGCCGAAGGCCGGCGCGAGTTCGGCCTATGGCGAGCCGCTCGATGGTGCGGCATGGCAGACCGACTGGTTCTTCAACATCGGCATCTGGCCGAACACGACTTTCTATTGCTTCCCCTTCACCGACATGGTCGCGACCTTCATCATGATGCCGCTGGAGCCGGAGAAGTCGCTGCTGCGCTTCGGCTATTATCGTCCCGAGCGGCCCATGCCCAAGGTGACGGCGGCCTCCATCCGCTGGATGAACGAGGAGCTCGGACCCGAGGACATCCAGCTCAACGTCACGAACCAGAAGGGCCTGCGTTCCTTCGGCTATGACCAGGGCCGCTATCTGGTGGACGCGGAACGCAGCAACGAGAGCGAGCATCTCGTTCACCATTTCCACAGCCTCGTCTATCAGTCGCTCCAGCCAGCGCCCTAGCGAGACCCCGAATTTGTCGACCGATGGCGTTGCGTCCTTCGATTATGTGATCGTCGGCGCCGGCTCCGCCGGCGCCGTGCTGGCTGCGCGCCTCAGCGAGGATCCGGATGTCCGCGTCCTGCTGCTGGAGGCGGGGCCGGTCAACCGGAGCTGGCGCATCGACATGCCCTCGGGCATGGCGGGGCTCCTCTCCTCCGAACGCTTCAACTGGGCCTATGTCTCGGAGCCCGAACCCTTCCTCGACGATCGGCGCCTGAGCCATCCGCGCGGGCGCGTCCTCGGCGGCTCCTCCTCCATCAACGGCATGATGTATGTCCGCGGCCATGCCCGCGACTATGACGGCTGGGCGCAACGCGGCTGCCGCGGCTGGTCCTATGCGGAGGTACTGCCCTATTTCCGCCGCGCCGAGCGCCATGAGAAGGGCGGGAGCGACTATCACGGCGGTGAAGGTCCCCTCTATGTCTCCTCACCCGCCTCGAAGTCTTCGCCGCTTGCGGAAGCCTTCATCCGGGCCGGTCAGGAAGCGGGCTATCCCTACACGCCGGATGCCAATGGCGGGCAGCAGGAAGGCTTCGGACCGATGGACCGGACGACCCGCGCGGGCCGGCGCTGGAGCGTCGCCAAGGGCTATCTGGCAGGCGCGCTTCAGCGCCGGAATCTGACGGTCGCCACCGGCGCCCTCGTCCAGGCCATCCGCCTCGATGGCCGGCGGGCGAGCGCCGTCGATTATCGCCGCGCCGGCCGGCAGGAGTGCGTCCGGGCCGAGCGCGAGATCATCCTCTGCGGCGGGGCGATCAACAGCCCGCAGCTTCTCCAGCTTTCCGGCATCGGACCGGCCGACCATCTGCGCAAGCTCGGCATCGCCGTCCGCCATGACCTCCCCGGGGTCGGGGCCCATCTCAATGACCATCCCGACATCGTGATCCAGCATCTTTGCCGGCAACCGGTCAGCATCTATCCGGCGACAAAGGCGCCACGGAAATGGCTGGTGGGCCTGCAGTGGTTCCTGTCCGGCAGCGGGCTCGCGGCGACGAATCACTTCGAGGTCGGGGCCTTCATCCGCAGCCGCGCCGGCATCGAGCATCCCGATCTTCAGCTGACCTTCATGCCGCTCGCAGTCAAGCCCGGCACGGTCGAGAGCGTTCCCGCCCATGCCTTTCAGGTGCATCTCGACCTGATGCGGCCGAAGAGCCTGGGCAGCGTCATGCTGAAGAGCGCCGATCCCACGGCGCATCCCGCGATCCGCTTCAACTACATGGCCGATCCCGCCGACCGGGCCGATATGCGTCAGGGCGTGAAGCTCCTGCGCGAGGTCCTGGCCCAAAAGGCGCTCGATCCCTATCGCGGCGCCGAGATCTTCCCAGGTCCCGAGATCCGCAGCGACGAAGAGATCGACGCCTGGGTCCGCCGGGCGGTGGAGACCTGCTACCACCCGGTTGGCACCTGCCGGATGGGACCGGCGACGGAGGCGGGCGCGGTGGTGGACGACCTCCTTCGGGTCCATGGGCTGGATGGGCTGCGCGGGGTGGACGCCTCCATCATGCCCGCGATCGTGAGCGGCAACACCAATGCCCCGACCATCATGATCGCGGAGAAGGCGAGCGACATGATCCGCGGCCGCGAGGCCCCGGCCCGGGCCGATCTTCCGGTCTGGATCCATCCGGGGTGGGAAGCGGCGCAGCGCTGAGATAGCGTTCACCCTGCCGCGAAGGCAGGATTCCAGGGCCCCCGATCAGGCCGCTCGCCTTGGAGACCCATCTTTCGAAACGGAGGCCAACCCCATGTCCCTTCAGCTTTTCAGCCTCGCCGGCAAGACGGCGATCGTCACCGGCTCCGGCCGCGGCCTGGGCCGGGCCGTGGCGAAAGGCATGGCGGCCGCGGGCGCGGCGGTCGTGACCTGCGCCCGCACCGGGAGCGAAGCGGAATCTGCCGCCGCCGAGATCCGCGCCGCCGGCGGCAGGGCCATCGGGCTCACGGTCGACACGGCCGACAAGGCGCAATGCGATCGCCTGGTCGAGCGCACGATCGCCGAGTTCGGACGCCTCGACATCATGCATTGCAATGCCAGCATCGACCGGCCGCAGCCGGCCGATCAGGTCGATCCGGCCTCCCTGGAGAAGGTGCTGGCGGTGAATATCGGGGGCTATCTCTTCTCGGCCCAGGCGGCAGCGCGGCAGATGCGCCGACAGGGAATCGGCGGCGCCATCGTCATGACCTCCTCCAACGCCAGCCTCGTCGCCTTTCCGGGGATCGTCTCCTATTGCATCTCCAAGGGCGGGGTCGACCTGATGGTGAAGACGCTGGCCGCGGAATGGGCCGAGCATGGCATCCGGGTCAATGCCTTCAACCCCGGCTATATGGAGCACGCCATGACCGGCACCGAGGCCTATGACCAGGACCCCGCTGTCGTCGAGCAGGCGATCCAGCAGACCCCGATGCGCCGGCGCGGCCGGGTCGAGGAGATCGTGGGGCCCGCCATCTTCCTGGCCTCGGACGCCTCCTCCTTCATGACCGGGGTCGTCATGCCGGTCGATGGGGGCTGGTGCGCCATCTGAGCAAGGGTCATTCGGCGGCATCGTCTTGCTTCACCTCTCGTCCGACCTATGTTGCTCGCATGTCTCCCGGTTCATGGTGCGCCGCCCTGTCGGCGCTTCTGCTCCTATCCTCGGTTCCGGCCTTCGCCGGCGGCTCAGATCGCGGCCCCTTGATCACGGTGCCGGTGCCGGACACCGGTGCCGTCACCGTCCCCGTGCCTGGCGGTCCGGGCCAGGGGAACGTCGTCAATCCCTCCCTGCTCAACCCCGCGCCACAGAACCTCAGCAACACGGATCAGCTCCGACTCAAGGCCTATCGCGACCAGCTCGAGCAGCAGCAGCGCGACCTGCTGATTCAGCAGTCGCAGAAGCCCCTGACGGCAAATCAGCAGCAGCGCCTCTATCAGACCCAGCAGGAATCCAGCCGGGTCAACCAGATGCTGACGCCGCGCTCGACCCCCACCTTCACCCTGCCCTCCCCGGGGCTCAGCGTCGGCCCGCCGCCCATGATTCCCGTTCATTGAGCGGGCGATAGCAACCTATTGGCGCCCCGCAAGTTTAGAGTATGGCTGCTGCGGGTGCGCGGCAGGCCGGCGCGTTTGGTCGCGTCTCAAGGATTGTTTTGTTAATCTTCTGATTTTTAACGATTATCTTGAGCATACGGGCATGAAGGGATGATGGCCCAAAAGTTCCAACCAGCCTCCATGGGGGAGATTGCTGCGGGCGAGGCTGCAGCGTGGTCCGCCGTGGCCCGAATATCTGGCCTGGAACGCGAATCGGACCTTCATCAATTGCTCGAGGCGCTTCCGGTCGCGGTCTACACCACCGATGCCGAAGGTCGGCTTACCTTCTACAACAAGGCTGCCGTGGAGCTTTCGGGCCACAGCCCAGTGCTCGGCCGAGATCATTGGTGCGTGTCATGGCGTCTCTACCGGCCCGACGGCACGCCGCTTCACCACGACCAATGCCCCATGGCCCTGACGCTCAAGACCGGCAAGGCCTTGGAGGGCGTCGAGCTGGTCGTCGAACGCCCGGATGGCGGGCGCTGCCCGGTCCTCACCCATCCAACCCCGCTGCATGACGCGACGGGAAGGCTGACCGGGGCCGTGAATATGCTCGTCGACATCAGCGAGCGCCGAAGCGCACAGATGCAGCAGCGGGCGCTCGTCCGGGAGCTGAATCACCGGGTAAAGAACAATATGCAGATGCTCCACGCGCTGCTGGATATGGCGCGGCGGGAGAGCCGCAGCGAGGAGGCTCGCGTGGTCCTGGCGGATGCGGGGCGTCGTGTCGGGGCCATTGCCGCGGCGCAGAAGGTCCTCTACGAAACCCACACCGCGACCATGTTCGAGGGCCGGCACGTGCTCGAGGCGGTCTGCGAGAACGCCCGGCGGAGCTTGGGCAAGGGAATCGAAATTGCCCTCACCGCCGCGCCCGGTCAGCTGTCCAACGATACCGCCACGCCGCTCGCCCTCATCCTCAGCGAGCTTTTGACCAATGCGCTGACGCATGGCCTGGCCGGAAGGGACGAGGGCAAGATCACGGTCTCCTTGGCGCGGGAGGGGGAGGGCTTCTGCCTGCGGGTCGAGGATGACGGTCCCGGCTTCACCCCGGGAGAAAACCACAGGAACTCCTCGGGCCTCGGTCTCGTCAGCGGCCTTGCGCGTCAGCTCGGCGGCAGCCTCACCGTGACCG
>DATBBO010000426.1:0-2231 GCA_036270995.1 Dongiaceae bacterium
CTGGTGGCGCCGCCTTCGCCGTGCGGCCCGATGTAGTTCTTGCCGCCCTGGCCGCCCTTGAGCCAGAACTCCTGCATCTGGGACTGGTCGGGCGGATACATCATCACGCCGCCGGTCGGCCCCTGGCCGATCACGAAGGGATGACTGCATTGTCCTTTGGCGGCAGCCTCGGTGCGGACCCGATCCTCGGGCCGATGGAAGGAGGCATAACCCCAGCGCCCGATGACCTCGGAGGAACGGATGCTGGCCGGGATCTCGGGCGCGGGCTGCGGCTCGGCCGGAATAGGCTCCGGGGCCGGGGTGGAGCTGCTGAAGCTCGGGAAGCCCCCGAAGCTGCCGCAGCCGGCGAGCCCCAGGGCCAGAAGCATGGCCGCAGCGGGCGCCGGACCCAAACTGAATTTTCCCATGGCGTCCATCCCTCATCGAGGCCAGCGGCCGCGAGCCAACCAATCCGCGGACCATAACTCGGTCGGATTGTAGCAGTTTCAAAGTTAACGGGCCGCAACGCTTTGGCCCGGTCGAGGCCCCCTTCCCCTCGATACGTCAAATCTGACCGAGAAGATGCCGGCAAGGCAAGGCGGATATGGGGCAAAACCCGCTGTCGCGCCGGAATGGGGCGGGCCCACCGCGGGATTTCTCCCTCATGGCCGCGCCGCCTTGGCGTCCGCTGCAGTCGCCTCGTCGGCAAACGCATTACCAAAATGGCTGCGTACATAGTTGACCACCGCGGCCACCTGCTCATCCGTCAGCAAGTCGCCGAACGGCGGCATGGCATTGCGCCCGTTGATGACGAGCAGAAGCGGGTAGCCGGCACTGGCGAGCCTTGGATTGCGAGCGAGCGCCGGATAGGCGCCGGCCCCGACCGCGCCGTTGCCCTCCGGCATGTGGCAGCCCTGGCAGATATCGGCATAGAGCGCCGCGCCGGTTTGCGCCATGAAACGCGCCGGATTGGCGAAGCGGAAATCGCTCGGCTGCGCCCATGCGGCTGGAATGACGGCAGGGATCGCGGCCGCCGCAAGGCTCGCGGCGAGGGTAGCCCGGCGGGCGCAGGATCGGGCGATGCAGAATCTTGGGCCCATGAGGCTCTCCTTCGGGGTTGCCGGGGTCGCGCCGCCGCGCCGGCGGCTCAGCCCGCCACTACGCGGCGGTGCAGCCGGGAGACGGCATCGAGCGCCGACAACAACGCGCCTTCCTGCCAGGCCGGCAGATAGGACGCATGCTCGCCGGCCAGCAGGATGCGTCCATCGATCGCGCACAGATTTTCGTAGTGCTGCTGACGGCTCGCATCGGTCCAGCTGCCGGCGCACCCAAGCACGGCCGGATGGCGATGCCACGCCACCGCGATGCCATTCTCGAATTCGTCCTTGTATTGAGGATGGATGCGGGCGCCGTCCTCGACAGCCTTGGTAACCCGCTCGGTCGGTGACAGCGCCGTGAACTCATAGGCATAGACGCTGGAGAACGCATAGGCGCCGAGCAGGACTCCTTTGCCGGGATTTCCATAACCGGTGCACGGATAGCCGATCAGGCGGATCGGCCGGTCGGTATAGCTGATGCCGCCATAGATCCCTTCGTCCTGCTCCCAGAAGCGCCGCTTGAACTGCAGGCCGACCTTGAGGGCGGCCGCATACGGAACCGCCCCGATGGCGTTGCGCATGGGTGTCCCCACCGCCACGTCGATCTGGCTCAGGATCGACAGCGGAATCGTGCAGAGGCACCAGTCTGCGGTGGTGGTGAGTGGCTTGCCGGGATCGGTGGTGTCCTCGTACGCGACGCTCACGCCGTGCGCGTCCTGCCGGATCGCCGTCACCTTGGCGTTGAGGCGGATGAGATCCGCGACCTCGCGCGCGAACGAACGGGCGATCATGTCCATGCCGCCGACCGGCTGGAACAAAGTGGTCTGGAATTCGTAGTTGGCGCCGGGAAAAAGACCCTGCCAGAGGCCCGACTTGAGCACGTCGCTGAGCGCGAGCGGCTGCGAAGGCAGCGGCGGATCCGCGAGGCCCCCGCCCGGCTCTCTTTCGTATCCACGGCGCCCGCTGCTGGCGAAATTCGCCTTGTAGGCGTAGTTCCGGTCGAGCGCCCCCCAGCCCCGCAGGGCCTGCAGCAGGATTTCCTGATCCTCCCGGCTGACGGTCTCGTCGAGCTTGCCCTGGCTGGTCGTCTTGGCGAGCAGCTCGCTGACATAGCCGTTGAAATCAGCCTGGATATGACGATAGCGCTGCGGCCTG
>DATBBO010000427.1:0-5570 GCA_036270995.1 Dongiaceae bacterium
TCACGGATCTCGCCGGCCGAGAGCGGCGAGCGCAGGCCGAGTGCCGTGGCCGAGCGGATGGCACGCTGGCAATGCAATTCGAGATCCGGCGTCACGCCCTCGAAGGCCCGCGCGCCGTCAAAGATCGCAGCACCCAGCCAAGTGGCATGCGACCAGGCGGTCATCAACAGCGGGTCGCCTGTGACCCATTTCCCATCGACGAAATGCCAGGCGTTGATGGCGCCCATGGCGTCCTCCAGTTCTGTGAGAGGAAAGCTTAGCCCAGCCTTGCCCTCGGGGCCAACCGGCCAGCGCGATCGGCTGGCCCACGGCACTCAGCGCGCCGCCAGCCGCCCGTACCAGGCAAGCCCCTGGGCGCGCCAGGCGGGCAGCGTCACGGCGCTGTCACGCCGGCACGCGGCCCGATGCTGAGCCGCCAGCGCCAAATCGTCGCAGGCGCGGCTCGCCGCCCGTGCGGCGGCGATCTCGAAGGCAGCGGCCCCGCCGGCAAGCGCCGCCCGGCGCAGCTGGTCTGGCATCCCGCCGTCGAATCGCTGCTCCAGCAGGCGATAGAGGGAATGGGCGTCCATCGGCCATTGCAGCATGCGGCCGCATCACCGGTCAAGGAATTATTTCCTATAACCTCGGCAGAAAAAGAATCGGAGCGAGACGCCGACCGCCTTACTGGCTCACCCACAAAATACGTGCGATCCAGCGGACCTCGTTCATATCCAGGCTGCGGCTGGGGTGGCGCGGGTTGAGGGAGCCGAGCTCGAGCTTCTGGGCCGTCTGGCGCAGGACCTGCTTGGCCATGACTTCGCCCTTGCGGGTCTTCACCACCACCCGGTCGCCCCGGCGGATATCCGCGGCGGGGGAGATGACGATGATATCGCCGGCACGATAGACCGGCATCATGCTGTCGCCTGCGACCTCGAGGGCATAGGCGGCGGGATCGCGCAGATCGGGGAAGTCGATATCGTCCCAGCCGCGGCCCACCGGATAGCCGGCATCGTCGAAATAGCCCGCCGCACCCGCCTGGGCATAGCCGATCAGCGGCAGGCGGCGCGCCGGTCCGCCGGCCCGGCCGGACATGAGGGCGACGAAGCCGGTCATGCTCTCGCCCGTCGCGGTCAGGATCTTGGCGATGCTCTCGGTGGTGGGCCAGCGCGGCTTGCCCTCGCGCGTCACCCGCTTGCTCTTGTTGAAGGAGGTGGGATCGAGCCCGGCGCGGCGCGCCAGACCCGAGGCGCTGAGGCCATTCTTCGCTGCCAGCCGGTCGATCGCCCGCCAGACATCGCCATGTTTCAGCATGGGAGGATGTTCCGCCGCCCCGCCGGGCTTGTCATCTGGAAAAAAGTGGATCGGCGCGATAGGTTCGCGCCGGCATGAGCGCCTTCCTCGACCTTGCGGCGCGCCTTCTGCGCCTGCTGCCGGCGGAGACGGCCCATCGCCTGACCCTTCGCGCCCTTGCCGCCGTCCCGGTCGGCTGGATCGGCGGCAGTTGGGAAGAAGATCACATTCTCGCGACGAGGGTCTTCGGCCTGGATTTTCCCAATCCGGTCGGGCTGGCCGCGGGCTTCGACAAGAACGCCGAAGCCTTCGCCCATATGCCGGGCCTGGGCTTCGGCTTCGCCGAGATCGGCAGCGTGACGCCGCGGCCCCAGGCGGGAAATCCCCGCCCGCGCCTATTCCGGCTCGCCGAGGACCAGGCGATCGTCAACCGCATGGGCTTCAACAATGACGGGCTCGCCGTGGTCCAGGCGCGGCTGCGCGGGCGCGATCCCGCGGTTCAGGGCATCCTCGGGGCCAATCTTGGCAAGAACAAGGACAGCGATGATGCCGCCGCCGACTACGTCGCCGGGGTGAGGGCGCTGGCGCCGCTGGCGGATTATCTCGTCGTCAATGTCTCCTCCCCCAACACGCCCGGCCTGCGCGCGCTGCAGGGGCGCGAGCCTTTGGCCGCGCTCCTGGCCGCCGCCAGCGGAGCGCGCGGCGGCCGGCACCCGCCGCTGCTGCTCAAGATCGCGCCCGACCTGACCGAAGCCGACAAGGCCGATATCGCCGAGGTGGCGCTCGCCGGCGGCGTCGACGGCCTCATCGTCAGCAACACCACCATCGCCCGGCCTGCGGGGCTTGCCAGCGCCCGGGCGGCGGAGGCGGGCGGGCTCAGCGGCCGGCCGCTTTTCGCGCCCTCCACGGCAGTGCTGGCGGATATGTACCGGCTGACCGGCGGAAGGCTGCCGCTGATCGGGGTCGGCGGCATCGCCACCGCCGAGGATGCCTATGCCAAGATCCGCGCCGGCGCTTCTCTGCTGCAGCTCTATACGGCCCTCGTCTACCAAGGGCCGGGGCTGGTCGCGCGCATCAAGCAGGGCCTGGCCGAGCGCCTGCGCGCCGACGGGTTCGCCAGCCTCGCCAGCGCGGTGGGCGCAGATCATTACACCAAGAGGAGCTCATGACCGTTCCGCTGCTTCCCGGCATCGCCCCGCTCGCCGAGCGCTATGACGGATTCATCCTCGATCTCTGGGGCGTGCTGCACGACGGCCGCCACCCGATGCCGGGCGCGCTCGACGCGCTCGCGCATCTGCGCGAAGCGGGCAAGCGCATGGTCATTCTTTCCAACGCCCCGCGGCGCGCAGCCTCGGTCATCCGGCGCATTACCGAGATCGGGATCGCGCCCGCTCTCTACGATGCGCTGCTCTCCTCCGGCGAGGCTGCCTGGCAATGGCTTGCGGCCGGCAAGGCGCCGGGGCCGCATCTCTATCCCATCATGGCGTCGCGCGACGGCGACATGCTGGCGAGTGTTCCGGCGAGGGCCGTCCAGCGCATCGCGGAGGCGGATTTCATTCTCAACACCGGCGTCGAGAGTGCAGCGGACAGCGTCGAGGATTTCGAGGAGGTCCTGACAGCGGGTGTGGGGCGTGGCCTGCTCATGGTCTGCGCCAATCCCGACCTGATGGTCATCCATGCCGGCAAGCCCGAAATCTGCGCCGGCGCGCTGGCGCTGCGCTATGAGGAGCTTGGCGGCAGGGTGCAGTATTTCGGCAAGCCCCACGCGCCGATCTACGATACCTGCCTCGGGCTTCTCGCCATCGCCGATCGCCGGCGCATCCTGGCGGTGGGCGATTCCCTGCGCACCGACATCGCCGGTGCGCGGGCTGCCGGCATAGGCAGTCTCCTGGTGCTGGGCGGCATCCATCAGGAGGAGCTGACAGGGGGCGATCTCGAGACTGTGGTCCGCCGCGCCGGCGTGCGCCCCGACGCCGCCGTGCCGAGCTTTCGTTGGTAGGGCGACATCCGATACGATCCGAGGCGGCGGGGGCTTCGTATATCCCTCTAGATCGATTCTGATTCTCGCCGCCGGTGCAATGTGGCGGCAAGGGCGGAAGCGCGAGCGGCCCCGGAAAGGCATGGTGAAGAACCATGGCCAGAGCTGAGAAGAGAAGCTGGACCTGGCATGTCGACCGGCCCGCGGAGGCCATGTGGTCGGTGCTGGCGGATACCGCCCGGCTGAACGAGGCCCAGAAGGTCCCGCGCCAGCAGATCGAGGAGATTCCCCAGGCCGACGGCTCGGTCCTCTATCTCGGCCGCGCCCGGATCGGGCCCATCGCCCTGGCGTGGCGCGAGAAGCCGGTGAACTGGGTCACCGGCCAGTGGTTCGAGCATTGCCGCTACTTCACCCGCGGTCCGCTGGCCTTGCTCTGCGCGCGGCTCAAGGTGAGCGCGGAGGAAAAGGGGAGCCGGATCGACTATGAGATCGAGGCCGCACCGGCCAACTGGTTCGGCCGGCTCATGCTGGCGACGGGCTTCTTCCGCGGCGTCCGGCGCGGCTATGCGAAGATGGTGCGCGACGCGGCGGCCTTTGCCGGTGGCGAGCGCGAGACGCCCTTCGAGTTCGAGGCGCCGTCGCTGGGGCCGGAGATCCAGGCCCGGGCCGATCGCCTGGTGGCGGAGATCGAGGCGACGCCCCATGGCCATGGCCTCGCCCGGCGCCTGGCAGATCTCACGCTGAAAGCCCAGGAGGTCGATCTCTGGCATATCCGCCCGCTGGCGCTGGCCCGGCAATGGAAGAGTGAGCCGCTGGCCGCCATCGAAGCCTGCCTCCAGGCGGTGAAGGCGGGGCTGCTGGAGCTGCGCTGGGATCTGCTCTGCCCGCGCTGCCGCGTCTCCAAGGCCTGGGTCGGCACATTGGACCGGCTGCCCAGGGGCGCCCATTGCCCGTCCTGCAACATCGACTACGGCGCGGATTTCTCGAAGAACGTCGAGGCCGGCTTCCGTCCTTCGCCCGCGCTGCGCAAGCTGGAGAGCGGCGAATACTGTCTCTTCGGCCCGATGTCGACGCCCCATATCAAGCTGCAGATCCATCTCGATCCGGGCGAGAGGCGCCTTGTGCCGGCGGAGCTGGCATCGGGACAATACCGGCTGCGCACGCTGGAGGCGGGCCCCGAATGCGAGGTCGAGCATGAGGGCGGCGGCTTTCCCGAGCTCATCATCACGGCGGATGGGCTGAGCGCCGGCCCGCCTGGGCCCCCGGGCGAGATCGCCCTCTCCAACCGGAGCGAGCGGCCGCGGGTCGCCATCATCGAGGACCGTTCCTGGATCCGCGACTGCCTGACCGCGGACCGGCTGACGGCGCTGCAAGCCTTCCGCGATCTCTTCAGCGGCGATGTGCTGCGGCCTGGCGATGAGGTCGCCATCGCCCAGGTGACGCTCATGTTCACCGACCTCAAGGGCTCGACCGCCCTCTATGAGCGCATCGGCGATGCCGCCGCCTATCATCTCGTACGCGACCATTTCGCCTTCCTCGCCGCCGAGGTGCGAGCGAGCGAGGGCGCCATCGTCAAGACCATCGGGGATGCGGTGATGGCGGCCTTCTCCGAGCCCGCCGCCGCGGTGAAGGCGGCGCTCGCCATCCAGGGCCATGTCGCCAAGTTCAATGCCGAGCATGGCAGCGAGGCGGGGCGTGGCGATATCATCATCAAGCTGGGGCTGCATAAGGGCCCCTGCATCGTCGTCACTCTGAACGAGCGCCTCGATTATTTCGGCGGCACGGTCAATCTCGCCGCGCGCCTGCAGGGGCGCAGCGAAGGCGGCGATATCGTGCTCTCCGCGGCACTCCTCGCCGAGCCGGAGGTGAAGGCGCTGCTCGCCGGCCATCGCCTCAGCGAGGAAAGCGCCGCCATCAAGGGCTTCGCGGCACCCGTGCCCTATTACCGGATTCCCGCCGCCTGAGCGCGCTGGTCGCCTAGAGGTTCGCCTTCAGAAAATCCAGGCTCCGGCTCCAGGCCAGTGCCGCGTCCTTCTTCTCGTAATGCTGGCCGCTGGGATTGGCGAAGGCGTGATCCGCGTCATACCAGTGGATCTCGTGCTTCTTGCCGAGCTTCTTCAGATTGGCGACGAAGGGATCGACCATGGGATGGTTGATCCAGTCATCCTTCTCGGCGAACTGGCCGAGCAGCGGACCCTTCAGCTTCGCAAGCTCGGCCGTCGGGAAATTGACATTGCCGTAGTAGATGATGGTCGCATCCACCGCCGCGTCGATCGAGGCGGCGAGCGAGAGCCCGCCGCCCATGCACCAGCCGATGGTCGCG
>DATBBO010000428.1:0-5488 GCA_036270995.1 Dongiaceae bacterium
GGTGGCGGGCTTCATCGCCGAGGTTGCGGTCACCGACAACCAGGCGGTGCATGCTGGTGATTTGCTGGTGAAGCTGGACGATCGCGACTACAAGGCGGCGCGGGCCGAGGCCGCGGTCGCGGGTCAGCGGGCAACCCTCGCCAATCTCGACGCGCGGCGTCAACTCCAGCTCGCCATGATCGCCCAGGCCAAGGCCGAGATCGCCGCGACCGCTGCCGAGATCGTCCCAGCCAAGTACGATGTCGACCGCTATCGCGGCCTGTCCCAGAGCCAGTTCGCCTCCGTCCAGCGCTTCGAGCAGGCCGATGCCGACTACAAGAAGGCCCTCGCCCACGACGACAAGGCGCGGGCCGCCGTCACGGCCGCCGAGCGCGAGCTCGACGTGATCGACACCCAGAAGCTGCAGACGGAAGCAGACCTTGCCGCCGCCATTGCCGAGCGCGACACGGCTGAGCTCAATCTCGGCTACACGGAGCTGCGCGCCCCGGTCGACGGCGTTGTCGGTAACCGCAGCGCGCGCCGGGGTGCCTTCGCGCCGGTGGGGGCGCAGCTCATTTCCCTCGTGCCGGCCCAGGGTCTCTGGGTCGACGCCAATTTCAAGGAGAGCCAGCTCGCCAGGCTCCGCGCAGGCCTGCCCGCCCGGATCGAGGCGGATGTCCTGCCGGGCGAGGTCTTCACCGGCCATGTGGCGAGCCTGGCGCCGGCTACCGGGGCGGAGTTCAGCGTCCTGCCGCCGGAGAACGCCACGGGCAATTTCACCAAGATCGTGCAGCGCGTGCCCGTGCGCATCCTTCTGGAAGGCGATGCCTCGATCCTGGGCCGGCTACGCCCGGGGCTCTCGGTCACGGTCGATATCGACGAGCGGGGGGCATCGTGACCGCGCTCGCCCTCAAGGCGCCGGTGCTGCAGCCAGCGCCGGTCTCGGTGGCGGGCCCGCCCGCCGAGCTCTCGATGCCGGCGAGGATCTTCGCCTTCGCCACCATGTCCGTAGGCTTCTTCATCGCGCTCCTGGACATCCAGATCGTCTCGGCTTCGCTTCGCGATATCGGCGGCGGGCTCTCCGCCGGTGCCGACGAGACCTCCTGGGTCCAGACCAGCTATCTGATCGCCGAGATCATCGTCATCCCGCTCTCCGGTTGGCTGTCGCGGGTCATGTCCACGCGCTGGCTGTTCTGCGTCTCGGCGGCGGGCTTCACGGCGACCAGCCTGCTCTGCGGCTGGGCCTGGGACATCCAGAGCATGATCGTCTTCCGTGCCCTTCAGGGCTTCCTCGGCGGATCGATGATTCCGACGGTCTTCACCGCGGCCTTCGCCTTCTTCCCCGGCAAGCGCATCGTCGCCGCCGCGGCGACCGTGGGCGCGCTTTCCTCGCTGGCGCCCACTCTCGGCCCCACGGTCGGCGGCTGGATCACCGACAACTACTCCTGGCACTGGCTCTTCTTCGTCAACCTCGTCCCCGGCGTCTTCGTCGCCGTGGTGGTGCCGATGCTGGTGCGCATCGACAAGCCCAATCTCGCCTTGCTCAAGGGTGCTGACTATCCCGGCATGATCCTGATGGCACTCTTCCTCGGCTGCCTGGAATACACCCTGGAGGAGGGGCCGCGCTGGGGCTGGTTCGGCGACGATACGATCCGCACCACCGCCTGGATCGCCGGCATCAGCGGCATCGCCTTCATCTGGCGCAGCCTGACCTACGCCCAGCCCGTGGTCGACCTCCGGGCGCTCAAGAGCCGCAACTTCGCGCTCGGCTGCTTCTTCTCCTTCGTCACCGGAATGGGCATCTTCGCCACGATCTATCTGACGCCGGTCTTCCTCGGCCGGGTGCGGGGCTTCAGCGCGCTGGAGATCGGTCTGGCGGTGTTCTCCACGGGCATCTTCCAGGTCTGCTCGATCCCCATCTACGCCTATTTTGCCCAGCGCATCGACCTGCGCTGGCTGATGATGTTCGGCCTTGCCTGCTTCGCGGCCAGCATGTGGAACTTCACGCCCATCACCCATGATTGGGGCGGCTCCGAGCTGCTGCTGCCCCAGGCGCTGCGCGGCTTTGCCCAGCAGTTCGCGGTGGCGCCGACGGTTACCCTCACTCTGGGCGGGCTTGCACCGGATCGCCTGAAGCTGGCCTCGGGCCTGTTCAATCTGATGCGCAATCTCGGCGGCGCCATCGGCATCGCCGCCTGCGGCACCTTTCTGAACGACCGGGTGAACCTGCATTTCCTGCGCCTGGCCGAGCATTTGACCACCGCCAATCCGGCGCTCGCCGGACTGCTCCAGCGCGTCGGGGCGTCCCAGGCCGCCGCCGGGAACGGGGATGCCGTGCATGGCCAGACGGCAGCCCTGGAGAGGCTCTGGGCGCTGACCTTCCGCGAAGCCGAGACCCTGACCGTCGCCGATATCTTCACCCTGCTGACCCTTTGCTTCCTCGCCGCCACCCTCATGGTGCCGCTGATGCGCAAGGTCGGGCCGGTGAAGGCGCCCTCGGCGGACGCGCACTGACGCTCGCACTGTCGTACCGAGCCGTCCCGCCTGGCGCCCTATGGCCAGCCGGCGGGAAAGCTGGTCTTCTATTCCCATGATCGACATGGATCGCGTCCGCGCCGATACGCCGGCAGCATCGCGCCGGACCTATCTGCACAATGCCGGGGCTGCCTTGATGCCCGTTCCCGTGGTCGAGGCGATCAAGGGCCATCTCGATCTCGAAGCGGAGATCGGCGGCTATGCGGCGGCGGCCAAGGAGTCCGAGCGGCTGGAGGGGGTCTATGATTCGGTGGCCAGGCTGCTGAATGCCGGCCCAGCGGAGATCGCCCTGGTGGAGAATGCCACCGTCGCGTGGCAGATGGCCTTCTATGCGCTGACCTTTCAGCGGGGCGACCGGATCCTGACGGCCGAGGCGGAATATGCCGCCAATTACGTGGCCTATCTCCAGACCGCCAAGCGAACCGGGGCGCGGGTCGATGTGGTGCCGAGCGATGCCAGCGGCGAGCTCGATGTGGCCGCGCTCGAGCGCATGATCGACGAACGGGTGAAGCTCATCTCCGTCACCTGGGTCCCCACCAATGGCGGACTCACCAATCCGGCGGCGGCGATCGGCAAAGTCGCACGCCGCCATGGCATCGCCTATCTGCTCGATGCCTGCCAGGCGGTGGGGCAGATGCCGGTGGATGTCGAAGCCATCGGCTGCGACATGCTTTCCGCCACCGGCCGCAAGTTCCTCAGGGGTCCCAGGGGTACCGGCTTCCTCTATGTCCGCCGCGGCATGCTGGACAGGCTCGAGCCGCCCATGATCGATCACTATGCGGCCCCCTGGGTCGCGCACGACCGGTACGAGCTGCGCAACGACGCGCGGCGTTTCGAGAACTGGGAGAACAACTACGCGGGACGGCGCGGCCTGGGCGTTGCCGTCGATTATGCGCTCGCCATCGGCCTCGATGCGATCGAGGCGCGCTGCCACCTGCTGGCCGGGCGGCTTCGGGCCGGCCTCCGCGCCATTCCGGGCCTGGAGCTGCGCGATCTCGGGCGCAATCCCTCGGCCATCGTCAGCTTCACCATCGAGGGTCATGAGGCCGAAGACATCGTCGCCCAGGCCGGTCGCGCCGGCATCACCATCGGCGCCTCCGATCCGGCCAGCACGCGCCTCGATGCGGAGGCACGCCGGCTGCCGGACCTGGTTCGCGCCTCGCCGCATTACTACAACACCGAGGCGGAGGTCGACCGCCTGATCGAATTCTGCGGCGCCCTATGACCACGCTCGCGGTCGCCGTGCTAGAGTAGCTCCGACAACTCCCAACAATAGGAGACGGCCATGGCGAGCAGGACATCGGATGCGGAATGGCGTGGCGATCTCAAGGGCGGCGAAGGCAAGATCAAGCTCGGCAGCGGCGCCTTTGAGGGCCAGTATTCCTTCAAGTCGCGCTTCGAGGAGGGCACGGGCACCAATCCCGAGGAGCTGATCGCCGCGGCCCATGCGGGCTGCTACTCCATGGCGCTCGCTTTCGGCCTCTCCGAGGCGGGCCACAAGCCGACGCGCATCCACACCACCGCCAAGGTGCAGTTCGGCCCCGTGCCCGGCGGCTTCGCCATTACGCGGATCGATCTGGCGACCGAAGGCACGGTGCCCGGCGTCGACTCCGCGACCTTCGACAAGTTCGCCAAGGATGCCAAGGAGAACTGCCCAGTCTCCAAGGCGCTGAAGGCGGTCGAGATCACGCTGACGACGAAGTTCGGCTGACGCAAATTCTGGCGGCAATCCTGCGGCCTCCGCAAGCCGAACCGCTCGCGGAGGCCGTGTCCGCTCAACAGGTGCTTAAGCCCACGAACTCGTTCGCAACGAAGGCGAGAAAGGAATCGGATATTCGGGTCAGCTTGAACAGTTCGTGCGGCGAAGCTGCGGGGAACGAACCAAATCTTCGAGCAGCGCAGCCGAAGATCGTTTTTCAGCGACCTGCTGAAAGATAGCGGCTTGCTGGGGTTGGACCAGACCGGCTTCGGCTGGGGCGACCGCCTCCTCGTGATGCTGTATGTGGTCCTGGGCGCCATACTGGCCTGGTTCATCGTGCAGCAGGCCGGCTCGGTCTTCTTCTATCAGATGTTCACGCCCGAGGCCCTGATGTGGGCCTGCGCGCGCGGGTTATTTCTGTAATACTGCATTGCCGGGAATTCGCCGGCGCCTCTCGCCCCTATCCTCGAGCCTGGCTCCGCTATGAAGGGCGCTCCGCTCCGCAACCCGATGGACTACCGGGACAAGCCTGCGGCGGCTTGCCCGCTCGGACGTCCCCCCATGGGCGCGCGTTCGGATAGAACCGGCGGCCTCCTGCGGCCGGCTAGGTCACCGGCTCATAAAACGCATCCAGATGCGTGCGGCAGCGAGCTTGACGATGGCGAGGTAGTTAGCGTCGTGTTTTTCGAAGCACGTGCCGACGGCCCTGAAATGCTTGATCTTGTTGAAGAAGCGCTCGACGAGATTGCGATAGCGGTAGAGGAATGGGCTGAAGGCCGGGATGTTGACGCGGTTCGGCATCGGTTTGACGTTGGCCCAGGCGCCGCGCTCGGCCAAACTCTCGCGCAGTGCGTCGCTCTCATAGGCGCGATCGGCCAGCAGAACGCGCGGTGATAGGGTCAACTTCTCCGTGACATGCGCCAAGAGACTGGACGATCATCGCACTGGAGGAGGAGCGCAAGAGGCCCACTCAAGGGACCACTTAGGTCAGCCCTTGGGCACACACTCATAGAAGTACTGGGTAGGGGCATCGATAAGAGTTCCTGTGGTCTGCAAAATGGTCTTGAAAACCATTTTGTGATACGTCGTCCCTGCATGCTCACACGCTTCCTTGGTGTCGAACTCCGCGGTCTCAATCCTCTCAATCTGATAGTGAGGGACGTTCTGGGGGGCGGCTGGAGCGATGGGATAGATGACGAGCATCATAATTAGCAGGTAGTGCATTTGAGATTCCCTCTAAGTGAACTGGGAGCTAGAGGACAAGCTCAAGTAAAC
>DATBBO010000429.1:0-4098 GCA_036270995.1 Dongiaceae bacterium
CCGCGCTGGAGATAGGCCTTGGACCGCGCCATGCGATAGAGCCGCGCGGGCTGGAAATGGGCTTCCTTGCCGAAGATCTCGGGATCGGCATGGAAGCGGATTTTGGTGCCGCGCCGGTTCACATTGCCGCCGCGCTTCAGCTTGGAGGCGGGCTTGCCCCGGCCATAGCTCTGGAGGAAGAGCTGCTTGTCCCGGGCGACCTCGATATCCAGCTTGTCGGCTAGGGCGTTCACCACGGAGAGGCCGACGCCATGGAGGCCGCCGGAGGTCTGATAGACCTTGCCGCTGAACTTGCCCCCGGAATGCAGCGTGGTCAGGATGACCTCGAGGGCGGATTTGTCCTTGAACTTGGGATGGGGGTCGATGGGGATGCCGCGGCCGTTGTCGGTGACGGTGACGAAGCCGTCGGCGTCGAGTTCGACCTCGATCCGGCTGGCGTGACCGGCGACCGCCTCGTCCATGGAATTGTCCAGGACCTCGGCGACGAGATGATGCATGGCGCGCTCGTCGGTGCCGCCGATATACATGCCGGGGCGGCGGCGAACGGGTTCCAGGCCCTCGAGGACTTCGATGTCCTTGGCGGAATAATCGGCCGATTTCTTGGCCGCGGAGGAGAACAGGTCATTCATGGCGGCGGATTATGGTGACGCGATGGCCTCGAAACAAGCTCGATGCTGTATGAATTTGCAAAGCCTCCCCCTAAATGTTGTGTGAATCATGACGGACAACACTTCGAACGACCAGCCGCCCACCGATCTCGTCCCGGCCATCCGCACCATCGCCATGCCCGCCGACGCCAATTCCAATGGCGATATCTTCGGCGGCTGGATGATGTCCCAGATGGATCTCGCGGGCGGGGTGGCGGCGGTCCAGCGGTCCCGGGGACGGGTGGTGACCGTGGCGGTGGATGCCATGACCTTCCACCTTCCTGTCAATGTCGGGGATCTCGTGAGCTGCTATGCCGCGGTTACTCGGGTCGGCCGCAGCTCCATGACGGTCAAGATCGATGCCTGGGTCCAGCGCCGCATCGGCCGGCATATGGAGCGGGTCACCAGCGGCCATTTCACCTATGTGGCCGTGGACGAGAAGGGCAAGCCCAGGCCCGTGCCGCCGGAGAGCGACAACAGGTAGTTCTGGTTTTGTTCTGAAGTAAGGATACACTCCAACCGTGGCAATGGCCGATATGCCATGAGCCGCGGCCGGGAGGAGAGAAAGTAGAATGAATGAGCAAGAGGCTTGGGCCGGCGGCTGCCAATGCGGCGCGGTCCGCTATGAGATATCGAGCCCGCCGGTCGAGCTCTATGTCTGCCACTGCCGGGAATGCCAGAAGCAGTCGAGCTCGGCCTTCGGGATCTCGGCGATCTTCCGGCGCCAGGACTTCCGGCTGACCCGGGGCGCCGTCAGGAGCTGGACACGCGGGGCCGATAGCGGCCGCCAGGTGAAGTGCAACTTCTGCCCGGATTGCGGTGCGCGCATCTGGCATGAGGATCGGGAAGGACTGGAGCCGACTGTCAGCATCAAGGGCGGCTCCCTCAACCGGCCGGTCGACCTGACCCAAGCCACGCATATCTGGGTCTCGCGCAAGCTCCCGGGCGTCGTTATCCCCGAAGGTGCTGCGCAGTTTGCGCAGGAACCGGAATAGGATCGGGGCCTCGCAGGACGCGATCGGCTATTCGACGATGTCCGGCTTCGTGCTGGCGACGAATCCCAGCACGGCGGCCCGCTCGCTGGTGGGGACCTTGAAGTTGTCGAGCGTGGCCTCGACATGGCCGATGAAGGCGCGCCAGTCATCCTCGCTGATGGCCATGCCCTTATGCGATGTCCTCATGTCGCGGCCGACATAGAGCAGCGGGCCTCCGGCGGAGGCGCAAAGGAAATCGATGAGAAGCTGCTTTTCGCGGCGCACGCCGTCCTCGCCGCGATGCAGCCAGAACCGGCCGAGCCGGGGATCTTTTGCCAAGCGCGGAAGCAGGTCCTCCACCACCGCCGCGATGCCGTCGTAGCCGCCGAGACGTACGTAAAGCGTTTCCGACATGGTGCCCCCACTGACGCTGTTTCATGGCCGCGACCGTCTCGAACCCTCCGGAAGGGCGCGGCGCAAACCGGCGTTTGATCCTATAGCGAATCCGCCAAAGGCGGAATCGCTATAGGTCTCGCTGTTGCTACGCGCAAGCGCCCGCGCGGGCTTCAGAGCATGGTGCAGCTTTGAGCCCCATGCTCCAGCAACGCCGCAGTGCCGCGAGGAGTCAGTCGCGGCTCTCCGCAGACCGCTTCTCGGGATCCTCGGACGAAGCAGGTGTCCTTTCCTGCGGTTGTCGAGCTTGCTGTGCCGCTGCGCCATTTGCCGCCCTGCTTCGGGCAAGAAGCGCGGCCGCGTCCGCGAGTTTCGTATGTGCCATGACGGTCTCCGGCATGGCTCCGAAATAGAGCGGCCGTCGCGTCGGCCGTTCATAGTCTCGGCCCCGCAGGCGCCGATACTCCTGGTAGAACAATGCCTCGAGCGAAGCCGGCCTGTTCTCCCCGTGGACCTGATGGAATGTCGCCTCGCCCAGGAGCATGATGACCTCGGCCTCGGGATCAGCGCAGGCACGGGCCCAGATATCGAGATTGGCATAGCCACCTCCGGGCGTCACGAAACCCTCGTCCCATCCGCCCAGCGCGCGCCAATGCGCAGCTCGCAGGAAGAGCGCGTTGCTCTCCTTCGGCAGCTCGAACCAGCCGCCGCCAGAAGAGCCGGCCAAGGCGGAGATCGCGAATAAGCGGTACCCATCCTCCTCCCAGCCGCTCCGGGCCAGGAGTTCGTCCTCGATGGCCTGGTTATAGCCTTCCCTGATGCTTTCCCTCTGTGTCTTGGGGCCAAGGTGAAAGGCGATGGTTCCCACGACCGGGCGGTGATGCAGCCGGGAGGCTGCCAGCGCCTTCGCCAGGAGCCCCGGCGAGGCCATCCGCGCGCCGTCGATGCACACGCCGACGAGATCGCCGCGCGCCAGGGTCAATCCGTGGTTGATCGCCGGCACCGGCGATACCGTGGCGTTTTCAAACCGGTGGAGGACGAGGCCCGGCAGGATGCTGCGAAGCCCGGCCTCGTCGAAAGGTCTCGTCGAGCCATTGTCGATCAGAATCACCTCGTAGTCCTGCGGATCGAGGTCGCGCTGCATCTTCGGCGAGAGCGAGAGGATGGTGCGCGGAAGCTCCCGCGCCATGTTGTAACCGATCACGATGACGGAAAGCTTTGGTACGGAAAGCTTTGGTACGGAAAGCTTTGGTACGGAGAGTTTTGGGGCGGAGGGCTCGAGGTCAGCGGGCTTGGCTTCCAAGTCCCGAGATGCATGGAGCCTGAGCGCCGCGGGACCGAGGGCGCTGGCCGCAACCTGGTCCCGGACGAGCCGTAGCCGCGCCACCACCTCCTGCGACGGGCAGGCTTCCGCCCGCGCGCTCTTCATCGCCTCGATCACGCGGCGAACCATCACCCCTTGCGGGTGGAATGCGCCCTGACGCTCCAGTACGCTTCGCGGCGGCCCCTCGCGCTGCCGGCCCTGGCTCACAATGGGATTATAGTTGTCCCATAGCACCCGGTTCGCGGGATCGAGGCCGGCGACAAGGAGGAGACCGGCCGGGCCCACATCGACCGGCAGGACAAAAAGATCCGGCCGATAGAGGCGCAACATCTCCACCAGCCGCCAGACATCCCCGGTCCATGCAAGGGTCCTGCGCTCCCGCGCGGCCTGTGCCGGATGGTTCGGAAAGATATCGTCCAAGATCACGACGGCACCCGGTGCTGCGCGGCGCTCGATATTCATGAAATCGCGAAGCGCGTACTCGAACAGATGCATGCCGTCGATCAGGCAGAGATCGGGCGCGATGCCGTCCGCGGTCTGCGCAAAGTAGTCATCGCTCATGAGGGGCACGACCCGGGAGGTCGCGGGAAGCTCTCGGTCGAGGGCGGGCATCGGATCGACACCAGTTGCGGGACCCCGCGCGAGCGCGAGGCTCGCCCCGTGGCGGACTCCGATCTCCAGGTAATGGGCTGGGGTCAATTCGCGATGCAGACGGTCGAGGACCTCGAGATACGATACCGCACCTCTGGTGGCCTCCTCC
>DATBBO010000430.1:0-4323 GCA_036270995.1 Dongiaceae bacterium
CGCGCCGACCTCATCGCCTATCTCGAGGCGGCAACGAAACCCTGAGATCCGGGCCAATCTGTTTGCCGTCATCCCGGCTTCCGCCGGGGGTGACGGCGAAAGCCGACGGCCCCGAGCGCGGGTGCTGCTTCCTCTACAAAAACTAATGTGGGACTGAAGGTTACGATAAGGCCCGCGAGACCATCTTTTCCTGACCCACAGGCGCGAAAGGGGCGCCGTTGCGGAGAACAGGACGAGAAAAGGAGTTAGGTCCTCATGATGAGCATCAAGCAGCGCGGGCGCCGGAAGGGTTACATGCTTTCCGCCGCTCTTTTGGCAACGACCGTCCTTGGCGGCGGGGGGATCCTCCTGTCGTCCGCCTCGGCGGATTCAAACCCGGCACCGCTCTCGGCCCCCGCGTTGGGCGCCCAGGCCGGCTTCGCCGATCTCGTGACGAAGGTCAAGCCGGCGGTGGTCAACATCGCCAGCGACGGCAAGAAGCTCGGCGGCGGCGAGCAGGATCAGCAGCAGGCGATGCCGCAGATCCCGGGCATGCCCGGCCAGGATGACCAACAGGATTCCCGGCCGAAGCATGCGCTGGGCTCCGGCTTCATCATCGACCCGGCCGGCTATGTCGTGACCAACAACCATGTCATCGATGGCGCGGACAAGATCACCGTGACCCTCGACGATGGCAGCAGCTACACGGCGAAGCTGATTGGCCGCGACGCCAAGACCGATCTGGCCCTGCTGAAGATCGAGGCCGGAAAGCCGCTGCCCTATGTCACCTTCGGCGACTCCGGCAAGGCCCGGGTCGGCGACTGGGTGATCGCGGTCGGCAATCCCTTCGGCCTGGGCGGCACGGTGACCGCCGGCATCGTCTCGGGGCATGACCGCAACATCGACTCCGGCCCCTATGACGACTTCCTGCAGATCGACGCGCCCATCAATCCCGGCAACTCGGGCGGCCCGCTGTTCAACCAGTCCGGCCAGGTGATCGGCATCGATTCGGCCATCTACTCGCCGAATGGCGGCAGCGTCGGCATCGGCTTTGCCATCCCGTCAAACCTCGCCTCCGACGTCGTCACCCAGCTTCGCGACAAGGGCATGGTGGCGCGCGGCTGGCTCGGCATCCAGATGCAGCCGATGACTGAGCAGCTCGCCAAGGCCATGGGTCACGGCAGCAAGGATGACGGCGTGCTGGTGAACGAGGTCCAGCCGGACTCCCCGGCTTTGGCGGCCAAGGTGATGCAGGGCGACATCATCACCGCCTATAACGGCACCGCCATCAAGACCCCGCGCGACCTCGCCATGGCGGTCGCGAAGACCCCGGCCGGCACCAAGGCGAAGCTCACGGTCTGGCGTAACGGCCATGAGCAGAACCTCGATGTCGCCATCGGGACCCAGGCGCCCGAGAAGGTGGCCGCGGCGGCGAGCGATGACCAGAACTATGCCCCGGTGGGTATGGCCTTGGCGCCGCTTACCCCCGACGCCCGCAGCCAGCTCGGCCTCGGCCCGAATGTCGACGGTGTGGTCGTCTCCAAGGTCACGCCCAACAGCCATGCGGCGGAGAGCGGCGTGCAGGCGGGTGACGTGATCGTCCGGGTCGGCAGCGACGCGGTGAAGACCCCGGCTGAAGCGGCAGCGAAGATCCATGCCGCCCAGAAGGCGAAGAAGGATGCCGTGCCGCTGCTCGTCAGCCGCGATGGCACCACCTACTACCTCGCGCTGCAGCTGGTGAACAGCTGATCACCTCCGGCACCGACGGAGCTGACATGGAGGGGGCCGGGACGATAATCTGTCGTCCCGGTCCGTTCTCTGGAAGGCTCATGAAGGTATTGCTGGTCGAGGACAACGCCCAGGTTACGCAGTTCGTAAGGCGGGGGTTGGAGGAAGACGGTCACACCGTCGACCACGCGGATAACGGCCGGGACGGGCTCTTCATGGCCTCGACCGGCCAATACGACATCATGATCCTCGACCGCATGCTGCCGGGCGGGATCGACGGTCTCGCCATCGTCGATTCTCTGCGCAAGACCGGCAACAAGACGCCCATTCTGATCTTGAGCGCGCTCGCCGCGGTGGACGACCGGATCCGCGGCCTCAAGGCCGGCGGCGACGATTATCTGACCAAGCCCTTCGCCTTCGGCGAGCTCTCGGCGCGGCTTGATGCGCTCATCCGCCGCTCCCAGGGCGTGGGGGTCAGGACCGAGCTTGCCGTCGCCGATCTGCGTCTCGATCTGCTGACCCGCAAGGTGACGCGGCGCGGCAAGCCCATCACCCTCCAGCCGCGGGAATTCAAGCTGCTGGAGTATCTGATGCGCCACGCCGACCAGGTGGTGACGCGCACGATGCTGCTGGAGAATGTCTGGGAGTATCATTTCGACCCCCAGACCAACATCATCGACTTGCATATCAGCAAGCTGCGCCAGAAGATCGATGCCGGCTTCGACAAGCGCCTGCTGCATACGGTCCGCGGAGTCGGCTACCGGCTCGCGGCCAATGACTGATATTCATGCGCACCCACCTGACCTAGGAATCTCCTCCCGCCTTGCGGGGAAGGGTAGGGCGGGGCGCCTGATCCGCGGCAGCGGATCCTCAAATCACTCCTGATGGTCTCCGAATCGAACCTCGGCCGCATCCTGCGCTCCGCCTCGGTGCGCATCGCCCTCAGCTATGCGGTGGTCTTCATCGTCTCGACCCTGCTGCTGGTCGGTTATCTCTGGTGGCGCACGGCGAGCTATCTGGAGCAGGAGACCGATGCGGTCATCATCGCCGACACGCGTGCCATCGGCGACCGGCTGCGTGATTTCGGCCTGCCGGGCGCGCTCGAGGCCATCAATGATCGCCTGAAGCTCGCTGCCGACGAGCATGCGATCTATCTGCTGACCGATCCGCTGCTCACCCCCGTGGGCGGCAATCTCTCCGCCTGGCCCGCCCAGGTCGGCCGCGAACCGGGCTGGTATGAAATCAAGGTGGAGCAGAACGGGAAGCTGCACGCGACCCGCATCCTCAATGTCGATCTCCCCGCCGATTTCCATCTCCTGGTCGGGCGCGACATCCAGGATCGGGCCGCGATCCGCGATGTAGTCCTGAACGGCCTCGTCTCGGCGGCCATCGCCGCTTTGGTCCTGGCGGTTGCGGGCGGCATCATGGTGCGCCGCGCGGTGTTTCGGCGGGTCGAGACCATCAACCGCACGGCAGCGGCCATCGTCCAGGGCGATCTGGCGCGGCGTGTGCCCACCACCCGCTCCGCCGACGAATTCGATCAGCTCTCCGGCACGATCAACGAGATGCTGGACCAGATCCAGCTGCTGATCGAAGGCATCCGCGGCGCCTCCGATGCCATCGCCCATGACCTGCGCACGCCGCTCGCCGAGATGCGGGCCAGGCTCGAGGCGCTGTTGCGCGACCGCCCGCCGCCCGGTGCGACCTTCGAGGAGATCGCTAAGACCATGGGCGATATCGACCGGCTGATCGCCGTGTTCAACGCCCTGCTGCGGTTGGCGGATATCCGCTCCGGCGTGCGGCGCTCGGGATTCCGCGATGTGGAGATCGACCGCATCCTCGCCGATGTGGTGGAGTTCTACGGGCCTATGGCGGAGGAGAAATCCATGGCGCTGGAGCTGGCGGCGCCCGCAGGTGCTGCGCCCGTCGTGATCAAGGGCGATCCGGATCTTTTGGCCCAGGCGATCGGCAATCTCCTGGACAATGCCATCAAATATGCGCCGGCCGGCAGCAAGGTCTCGGTCGGCTTGGTGCGCGCGCCCGAGCGCCTGCTGCGCCTGGAGGTCCGCGACAGCGGCCCCGGCATCCCGCAGGGCGAGCGCGAGGTGGTAACGCGGCAGTTCTATCGCGGCGCCCAGAACGACATACCGGGAACGGGCCTCGGCCTCAGCCTCGTGCTTGCCGTGGTCCATCTTCATGGCGGGCGGCTCGAGCTCGCGGACAATCATCCAGGTCTGCTGGCGGCGTTGATTCTGCCGCTGCCGGCGGAGCCGCGCGGCGCCACATTAGCGCTGCCTCAATAAACGATAACTGGCGACCGATGCCCATTCGCGCGTGAATGGCTGCGCTGTGCGGCGATCGTCTTCCCCTCACGACGCCTCCGCATGGTACCGGGAAGTTGCGGGACCTGCGCTCCAGGCGTTTCCCCAAAAGATGCCTGAGCCATCCTGCAGCTTCCCGGGCGCTCTCGACGGTGCCCCTGCCAATAACCGTGGGGCCGTCGCTGGCGCGCAGCGCGAGCCTCACGGTCGCCGGGGAGCCGCGGGACAAGGTTCAGAGGGAAACCTAGGGAGGCTGAAAGTCCCGCCGGCTCCCCGGTGCAGGCTCTTGTGATCC
>DATBBO010000431.1:0-6364 GCA_036270995.1 Dongiaceae bacterium
ACCTGGCTCTTCACCATCGCCCGCAACAAGCGAATCGACGCGCTCCGGCGCGAGCGGCGCCCTGAGATCGATCCCACCGATCCGGCCCTGGTACCCGATTCCGCCCCGAGCGCCGAGGAGCCCTTGCTGCGCCGCCAGCGCGCGGGACGCCTGGCGGCGGCGCTCGCCGAGCTGCCACGTGAGCAGGCCGAGCTCATCCGCCTGGCCTATTTCGACGAGCATAGTCAGAGCGCTATCGCCGAGGCGAGTCGCCTGCCCCTGGGCACGGTGAAATCCCGCTTGCGCTTGGCCCTGTCGCGGCTGCGGCGGAGCCTCGAGGAGGGTGAGGCATGATTTACCATCACCCGCCCGAGGATCGCCTGGCGGCCTATGCCGGCGGCTCGGCCGGCGAGACTGATGCCCTGCTCGTCGCCTCCCATCTGGTGCTCTGCCCCGATTGCCGGCGTCGAGTCGCGGACTATGAGGCTCTGGGCGGCGCGATGCTGGAGGAACTGCCCGACGAGGCGCTGGCCGATGGCAGCCTCGCCCGGACCCTTTCCCGGTTGGCGGAATTGGCGCCGGAGCCGCCCCGGCCGCCGCCGCCCGCGCCCGGCCCCCTGCTGCTGCCGCGCCCGATCTGCAATCTCGTGGGCCAGGATATGGGCCGGCTGGCCTGGCGGGGGGCCGGCCCCGGCTTCCGCTTCCATCGCCTGCCTCTGGCCGGCGGCCGGGCCTGGCTGCTGCAGGTGGCGCCGGGCCGCCGTGTCCCCCATCACGGCCATGGCGGCGAGGAGATGGTGATGGTGCTGGCCGGCAGCTATCGCGACGGGGCCGAACGCTATGCCCGTGGCGATGTCCAGGCCGTCGGGCCCGAGACCCGCCACCAACCGGTAGCCGAGCCCGGCCAGGACTGCCTCTGCCTTGCCGTCATCGAGGGCCGCCTCAAATTCTCGAATCCCCTCGGCCGCATCTTCGGGCCGCTGCTTGGGTTCTAGGGCTAAGCGCGCTTCACCTCGCCCCGCCCCGTTTCTTTTTCCAGAGCGGCGCGCCGTGGACGTGCGGCGCGCGTTTGGCCGGCGGGCCGCCGGCGCGCACGGGGCGCTCGGCGAAGCGTCCCATGCTGATCATCCGATCGTACATCACCAGGGTCCCGGCGATGGCGAGGTTGATGCTGAATCGGGTCGGGATCTTGACCACGAAATCGCAGCGCTCGAGCAGGGCCGGCGACAGGCTCGCCCGCTCCGCCCCCAGCACATAGGCGGCCTGGGGCGGATGGGTGAAGCTCGGCAGCTCGACGGCGTCCTCGATCAGCTCGATTCCCACCAGCCGGCAGCCATGCGGCAGGTCGAAGCCGGCGAGATCGGGATACTCATGGAGAGGTAGGCTCGCGACTGCCGCCGAGGTATCGGCGCTTGCCGCGGCCCGGGCATCGAAGGCGGCGGCGATGGTGAAGGCGAAGCTGGCGCCGAAGGCATGGGCGCTGCGCAGCAGGCTGCCGAGATTCATCGGCTTGCTGATGCCCTCGACGCCGACGCCGAAATAACCGCGCATGCCGCAAAGCTTGCATGGCGCTGTCGCTCGCGGCAAGGTGCTTGGCCGCCCCGCGCTGCGCGGCCCCTTCTCCCTGGTATCCGAACGCTCCGTCATGCCCCATCCGCCCCTCATCATCGACGTCACCCGCGGCACGCTCGTCGAAAGCCGGCATCGCTGCATCGCCGCAGTCGCTGGGCCCGATGGCGGCGTAGTGCGAAGCTGGGGCGATATCGAGCAGCCCATCTATGGCCGCTCGGCGATCAAACCCTTGCTGGCGCTGGCCCTGGTGGAGACCGGTGCCGCGGATGCCTTCGGCCTCGACGATGCGGAGATCGCGCTCGCCTGCGCCTCCCACAGCGGCGAGCCCCGCCATGTGGAAACGGTGCGCGCCTGGCTCAGGCGCATCGGGCTCTCCGCCGCCGATCTCGAATGCGGGGCGCATATGCCCTATGACGAGCCCTCCATGCGCGCTCTGGTCGCGGCGGGCCAGGCGCCGGATGCGGCACACAACAACTGCTCGGGCAAGCATACGGGCTTCCTCACCACCGCGGTTCATCTCGGGGAACCGACCAGGGGCTATATCCGCTACGAGCATCCGGTGCAGCAGCGCCTGTTGGGCGTGCTGGAGCAGACTTGCGGCCTCGATCTCTCGGCGGCGCCGCGGGGCGTCGATGGCTGTGGCATTCCCACCATCGGCATTCCCCTGGGCAACACGGCCATGGCCATGGCGCGGCTCGCCGATCCCGTCGAGCTGCCGCCGGAGCGGGCCATGGCGGCGAAGCGCGTCGTGGCGGCGATGATGGCGGAGCCCTATATGGTCGGCGGCCGGGGCGAGTTCGCAAGCGTGCTCATGGACGGGGCCGCCGGCAAGCTTGCCCTCAAGCCCGGCGCGGAGGGCGTCTACGCAGGAATCCTTCCGGGGCTCGGCCTCGGCATCTGCGTGAAGGCCGAGGACGGCACCTCGCGGGCCGCCCAGGTCGCGGTTGGCCGGATCCTGGAGGAGCTCGGCGTCTTCACCGCGGCGGAGAGGCGGGCTCTGGCAGATCGCCTGACGCCGCCGGTGCTGAACCGTGTCGGGCTCGAGGTGGGGCGGATTCAGCTAGCGGAAAAGGCGGCTTTTTAAGGCGCAGCGATCCGGGTCTTGACGGGTTAGTTAGGAATCAGTCGCTAGATTGTGGCGAAGAGACGGGGGAAGCCGGCGCGATGCGCGCAGTCCAATGCAGTGCCTGGGGTGAGCTCGGCAATATCGCCGTTGCAGAGGTCCCGCCGCCGTCGCCGCCGGGCCCGGGCCAGGTCGCCGTGGAGGTCGCCGCGGCCGGGGTCAATTTCGCCGATATCCTGATGATCACCGGCAAGTATCAGGAACGTCCCCTGCCCCCCTTCACGCCCGGGCTCGAGGTCGCCGGCCGGGTCAGCGCCCTCGGACCCGGGGTCACCCGGGTGAAGACCGGCGATCGGGTGCTGGCCATGCTCGACCATGGCGGCTTCGCCGAAAATGTGGTGGCGAAGGAAAGCGACGTCTTTCGCATCCCCGACGGCATGGGCTTCGCCGAGGCCGCCGGCTTCGCCATCGCCTATGGCACCTCCCACAGCGCGCTCGCCTGGCGTGCCGCCCTCGAGCCCGGCGAGCTGCTGCTTGTCCTGGGCGCTGCCGGCGGTGTCGGTCTCACGGCGGTGGAGATCGGCAAGGCCATGGGCGCCCGGGTGATCGCCTGCGCCGGCGGGGCGGAGAAGCTCGAAATCGCGAAGGCCCATGGTGCCGATTATCTGATCGACTACCGCGCCGAGAACATCCGCGCGCGCGTCCGCGAGATCGCCGACGGCGCCGGCGCCGATGTCGTCTACGATCCGGTGGGCGGGGAAAGCTTCGATGCCGCGCTGCGCGCCATCAACTGGTCGGCGCGGATCGTGGTCGTTGGATTCGCCTCGGGCAAGGTGCCGCAGATCCCGGCCAATATCCTGCTGGTCAAGAATCTCGCGGTCCATGGGCTCTACTGGGGCTCCTACCGGCGCTATCGCGCCGAGCGCCTGCCTGCGGCCTTCGAGCAGATGTTCGGCTGGTGGCGCGAGGGCAAGCTGAAGCCCTTCGTCTCGGCGCGCCTCGATCTGGCGGAGGCCAAGCAGGCGCTGGCGCAGCTCGCCGAGCGGCGCGCCACCGGCAAGGTGGTTCTCACCATGGGGCGCCAGGTGGAAGAAACCGGTGCGGCGAGAACGGCGATGGGCGCGGCATGACAGATCGCGTCTCGGCGCAATACGAGGCCTATCCCTATCCCTATCGCCGTCCCCAGGACGACAAGACCCGGCTGATCGAAGGTTCGCCGAGCCATCTGAAGGAGGTCGATCACTACGTCTTCGGCGGCCGCCTCATCGCCGGCGACCGGCGCGAGGGGACCCTGCGTGTGCTCGTGGCGGGCGGCGGCACGGGAGACGGGCTGATCATGCTGGCCCAGCATCTGGCGGATGCCGCTCTTCCCGCCGAGATCCACTATCTCGACCTCTCGGCTGCCTCGCGCAAGATCGCCGAAGCCCGGGCGGAGGTCCGCGGACTGAGCGATATCCGCTTTCATACCGGCTCGCTGCTCGATCTCCCCAATATGGGCCTCGGGCTCTTCGACTACATCGACTGCTGCGGCGTGCTGCATCATCTGGAGGATCCCGCCGCGGGGCTTGCCGCGCTTGCCGGCGTGCTGGCACCCGAGGGCGGCATCGGGCTGATGCTCTACGGCACTTTGGGCCGCATCGGCGTCTATCACGCCCAGGCGATGCTGAAGCTGCTGGGCGGCAATGATCCGGCGCCGGAGCGCCTGGCGACGGCGAAGCGCCTGCTGAGCGAGCTGCCGGCTACCAACTGGCTCCGGCGCAACCCCGCGATCGCCGACTACCGGCAAGGCGGCGATGCCGAGCTCTATGACCTGCTGCTCCATTCCCGCGACCGGGCGTTCACGGTGCCGGAGATCGCGGGGCTCGTGGCCGGCGCCGGGCTCGAGGTCGTCGCCTTCATCGATCCCTGGCGCTACGACCCGGAGAATTATGTCAGCGACCCCAAGCTGAAGGCGCGGCTGGCCGGGCTCTCGACGCTCAAGCGTGCGAGCTTCGCCGAGCTCATGGCGGGCAACATCAAGACCCATATCTGCTACGTCGTTCGCGCCGGCCGTGCCGGCGAAGCCATGGCGCGGCCGTCGGATCCCGCGGCCGTCCCGGTGATGCGCAATGATGACGGCCCGGCCTTCGCTCGCACCCTCAAGGACGATCGGGTGACCTTCCGAATGGACGGCCTCGAGATGGCGCTTCCCGTGCCGCGCATGGCCGGCCCCATTCTCTCGCGCATCGACGGCGCTCGCAGCCTGGCTGAGCTGCAGGGCCTGCTCGCCGCCGAGTTCGGAGCCCGGGCCGCACCCGCTACCTTCGAGGCGGATTTCGCCCAGCTCTACAAAGTCATGAACGGCCTCGGCCGGATATTGATCCGGCGGCGCGCCGGATAGAGGATGGTGCCATGTCGGGGTCGCCGCGGTCGTTCGAGTCTCGCCGTCTTGCCGATGCCGAGAAGGAACGTCACAACTCTACCCGCAGCGGTAGAATAACCCCGGCCCGATTGGTCTGCCGGCCCTACGATCCGAGAGGACATACAGCGCTCAGATGATCACTCGCGAGTCCCGCCTTTTCCTCAGCCGATGGCTGCACAGTCCCATGCATGTGGGGTCCATCGCCCCCTCGAGCCGCCGGCTCGCCGATGCCATCGCCCGCCAAGTCCCCATGGACAGTCCCGGCTGGATCATCGAACTCGGCGGCGGCACCGGGGTCGTCACCGCAGCGCTGCTGCGCGCTGGGCTGGCGCCCGGGAGGCTGGTGGTGCTCGAGCGCGACCCACTGCTCCATAAGCATCTCGCCGAGCGCTTTCCCGAGGTCCATGCGATCCTGGGCGACGCGGCCAAGCTGGCGGAGGCGCTGCGGCCGTTGGGAATCAGACCGCCGGGCAAGGCCGCCGCGGCCAAGGCTCCGCGCCGCAAGTCGCGGGGCAATGGCAGCGGCAATGGCGCCAATGGCCAAGACAAGGCGGAGGAGTCGCGGGTCGCCGCCATCGTCTCGGGTCTGCCCCTGCTCACCTTCCCGCGCCCATTGCAGGACGAGATCGTGCGCGGCGCCTTTGCCTTCCTGCCGCCCGGAGCGCCCTTCCTGCAATTCACTTATGGCCCGATGTCGCCGATCCCGCGGGAGCGCTTCAAGATCGAAGGCCGCGTCGCCAAGCGAATCATCGCCAACCTGCCGCCGGCCAGCATCTGGGTCTATCGCCGGGCCGGGGAATCCCTCAAGGCCGATTCGCCCAAGGCCAGGCGCGCCAAGTCCGGATCCCAGCCCAGATAGATCAGGTCGAGGGAGGGCGGCGCCACCGAGGTGCCGGAGAGAAGGGCGTGGACCTGTCCGCGATGATGGGTCTGATGGTTGAAGACATGGCCGAGGACCTGGATCATGGGCGTGCGCTTATTCTCGCCGGCCATGTTGCGATAGCAGAGCATGCCCGCGAGCTCCGCCTCGTCATAGCCGCCGATGACGCCGATCAGCCGCTCGTCCTCGGTGACCCGCGCCGCGCGAAGCTCGTCGAAATCGCTGTAGAGTTCCTGGTCGAGGCTGGTGATGCCCGATTCCCGGATTGTCAGGCACGAGAGCCAGACCCGGTCGCCGACCAGGATGTGATTGAGAGTGCGGTGAATGGAACCGAAGAAACAGGGCCGCGGCGCCTTCCGTTCGCCGTCCGTGAGCTGGGCACATGCTTCGTAGAGCCGCCAATTGGCCCAGGCATTGTACTGGGCCAATTGACGGAAATAGAGGCTATGCATCGGCCTTCCCCCCTGGT
>DATBBO010000432.1:0-6911 GCA_036270995.1 Dongiaceae bacterium
GGTGCCGGCGATTCTCGCTCTGCGCCAGCGCTTCGAGGCACTGCGCGAGGAGGTGCTGGCCGAGCGGCCGCCCGACGCAGCGACGGCCACGCGGCTGCTGATCAACCGGCTGCTGCATGAGCCCTCGGCGGGGCTGCGCGAGATGGCCACAGCGGCGCCCGCGGAGCGGGCCGAGGCCGAACGCCTGCTGGCCCGGCTCTTCGCCCTGCCGGTCGACGCGCCGGAGGATAAGAGGAAGCGATGAGTCTCGAGAGCAAGCTGGCGCGGGTCGTGAAGCGCCATGAAGAGCTGGCCGCGCTGATGGCGAGCGAAGGTCCCAAGGATGCCCAGGAGTTCGCGCGCATGTCGCGCGAATACGCCGATCTCACGCCGACGGTGGAGCGGATCCTCGCATTGCAGAAGGCCCGGGCCGAACGCGACGACCTGGCGATGCTCGTCAATGATCCCTCCGGCGACGGCGAGATGAAGGCGCTCGCCGAGGAGGAGCTTCACGGCCTGAAGCAGAAGCTGCCCGAGCTCGAGCAGCAGGTGAAGGTGGCGCTGCTGCCGAAGGACGAGGCCGATGAGCGCAACGCGATTCTAGAGGTGCGGGCCGGCACCGGCGGCGAGGAGGCGGCGCTGTTCGCCGCCGCGCTCTTCCGCATGTACACCCGCTATGCCGAGGCTCATGGCTGGCGGGTCGAGATCCTGAGCATCAGCGAGACCGGGTTGGGCGGCTACAAGGAAGCCAGCATGGAGATCACCGGGCGCAATGTCTTCGCCCGGCTCAAATTCGAATCCGGCGTTCATCGGGTTCAGCGCGTGCCCGAGACCGAGGCCAGCGGGCGCATCCACACCTCGGCCGCGACGGTGGCGGTCCTCCCCGAAGCGGAGGAGGTCGATATCCATATCGACGAGAAGGAGCTGCGCATCGACGTCTTCCGGGCGAGCGGCCCTGGCGGTCAGTCGGTCAATACCACCGACAGCGCAGTGCGGATCACGCACCTGCCGACCGGCCTCGTGGTCCAGCAGCAGGACGAGAAGTCGCAGCACAAGAACAAGGCCAAAGCCCTCAAGGTGCTTCGCGCCCGGCTCTATGAAATGGAGCGCGGGCGGCGCGACGCCGAGCGGGCGGCGACGCGAAAGAGCCAGGTTGGCAGCGGCGACCGGTCCGAACGCATCCGCACCTACAATTTTCCCCAGGGGCGGGTCACCGATCACCGGATCAACCTCACGCTCTACAAGATCGACAAGGTCGTCTCCGGCGAGGCGCTGGACGAGATCATTGATGCGCTGACCGCCGAGGATCAGGCAGCGCGCCTGGCGGAGGCCGAATGACGAGTCTCGCCGAGGCTCAGAGAGAGGTCAGCCGCCGGCTGGCACCCGCCGGTATCCCCGAACCGCGGCGTGAGGCGCGACTTCTCGTCGCAGCCGCCACGGGGCTCTCCCAGGCGGCGCTGATTGCCGATCCCGAGCGCCCGCTCAGCCAATCGGAGGCCGGGCGCCTGGCCGAGCTCGCCGGCCGCCGTGCGGCCCGCGAGCCGCTGTCACGCATTCTCGGCTGGCGCGAGTTCTGGAGCCTGCGCTTCGCCCTGGGCCCCGATACGCTCGACCCGCGGCCCGACAGCGAAACCCTGATCGAGGCCGCGCTCGATTGGCTCGGGGCCGGGCGGGGCCGGCCCCTCAAGGTCCTCGATCTGGGGACCGGGACAGGCTGCCTGCTGCTGGCGCTGCTCAGCGAGCTTCCGGCGGCCGAGGGCTTGGGGATCGATGCCAGCTCGGGCGCGGCGGCCCTGGCACGGCGCAATGCCGAATCCCTCGGCCTTGGCTTCCGGGCGCGATTCATGACTGGTAGTTGGGGCGAGGGAATCGAAGAGCGATTCGATATCGTTCTTTGCAACCCCCCCTACGTGCCGGCGGAGGAGATCGCAAGGCTGGAGCCCGAGGTGGCTCGCTTCGATCCCTGGCTGGCTCTCAGCGGCGGCGCCGATGGCCTGGCTTCCTACCGGGCCCTGGCCCGGCAGCTGCCAGGCCTTCTGGCCACGGATGGCGGGGCCTTCGTCGAGATCGGCTTGGGCCAAGCGGGCCCCGTCGGAGCGCTCTTCGAGGCCGGCGGGCTCCCGGTCCTGGCCTCCCGGGCCGATCTCGGAGAGGTTCCCCGCTGCCTTGTCCTGGGCCAGCAAAAAACAGTTGGAAATCCCCGTGCGAGCGACTAGGTTGATTCCGACGGAACACGCCGCCTCAGATATCTGGAGGCGAGCAAAACACCCCCTCAAACGGACTCCGGTCTTGTGTCGTGCGGTTTCCAAAAGAACCGCCATGGCATTCCCGGAGGTGGGGATCCCGGTCAAAGAGCAATGTGAGCGAGCATGAGACAAGGTTCGAACCCCCGGCGATCGCGTGGGCGAGGCCCGCGGAAGCCGCACAATCCTTCGCGACCCCAGACATTCGACAGCGGCGGCCCCGAGATGCGGGTCCGCGGCAATGCCTATCAGGTCATGGAGAAGTATCTGGCCATGGCCCGGGACGCGAGCGCGGCGGGGGACCGTATCGCCATGGAAAACTACCTTCAGCATGCCGAGCACTACTACCGCATGCTGAACGCAAATGGGGATGCCAACCGGGGCCGTCCGATGCGCAATGACGGCAACAGTAGCGGGGGAAATGGGATGGTGAACGGGGCCGAAGGCCAAGCCGAGGACGGGGACCAGAGCGGGAATGTGGGGCCGAACGGCGCCCATGCTCCGATGGCCGCCGAGCCGCCCGAAGACCAGGACGCCTGATCTCTCGATTTAGGCTTTAGCGGCCGACGACAGCCGCGCTCCCTCTTGTGCCTTTTCAACCACAACCCATATCGGTTGTGTTGATTTGCATCGTCGACTGCGTGCCCATTGAGGGGCGCAGACGAGAGAGGGCGGGGTATGAATTTCGAGCAATACACAGAGCGTTCGCGTGGATTCGTCCAGTCGGCGCAGGGTCTGGCGCTGCGCAGCGGTCACCAGCGATTTACGCCCGAGCATCTTCTAAAGGTCCTGCTGGAGGACCGCGAAGGTCTTGCCTCCAATCTGATGCGTGCGGCCGGCGGCGATCCCGCCCGGGCGCTCGCCGGCGTGGAGCGCGAGCTCGGCAAGCTGCCGAAGGTCGAAGGCAGCGGCGCCGGGCAAGTCTACATGGCACCGGAGACCGCACGGCTCTTCGACAGCGCCGAGGAGATCGCCAAGAAGGCGGGCGACAGCTATGTCACCGCCGAGCGCCTGCTGCTCGCCCTGGCGCTGGCGAAGGGCACGCCCTCTGCCGAGATCCTGGCCTCGGCCGGCATCACGCCCCAGTCGCTGAACGCCGCGATCGAGGAAATCCGCAAGGGCCGCAAGGCGACCTCGGAGACTGCGGAGCAGGCCTATGACGCCCTCAAGAAATATGCTCGCGACCTGACGGCCGCGGCGCGCGAAGGCAAGCTCGATCCGGTCATCGGCCGGGACGAGGAGATCCGGCGCACGATCCAGGTGCTCTCGCGCCGGACCAAGAACAATCCCGTGCTGATCGGCGAACCCGGCGTCGGCAAAACCGCCATTGTCGAAGGTCTCGCGCTGCGCATCGTTAATGGCGACGTGCCAGAAGGGCTGCGCGAGAAACGCCTGCTGGCGCTCGACCTGGGAGCCCTCATCGCCGGGGCGAAGTACCGCGGCGAGTTCGAGGAACGCCTCAAGGCGGTTCTTCAGGAAGTCGCGAGCGCCGAGGGCGAGATCATCCTGTTCATCGACGAGCTTCATACCCTGATGGGTGCCGGCAAGGCCGAGGGGGCCATGGACGCCTCCAACATGTTGAAGCCGGCGCTGGCCCGCGGCGAGCTCCATTGCGTCGGCGCCACGACGCTGGACGAGTATCGCAAGCATGTGGAGAAGGATGCCGCGCTCGCCCGGCGCTTCCAGCCGGTCTATGTGTCCGAGCCCGGGGTGCCGGAGACCATCTCGATCCTGCGCGGCCTCAAGGAGAAATACGAGCTGCATCACGGCGTGCGCATCTCCGATGCGGGGATCGTCGCGGCCGCAACGCTCTCCAACCGCTACATCACCGACCGCTTTCTTCCCGACAAGGCCATCGACCTGATGGATGAGGCGGCGAGCCGGCTGCGCATGGAGATCGATTCCAAGCCCGAGGCGATCGACGAGATCGACCGGCGCCTGATCCAGCGCAAGATCGAGCGCGAGGCGCTGAAGAAGGAGACGGACGCCGCCTCCGCTGAGCGACTGAAGCATCTCGAAGGCGAGATCCAGGAGCTGGAGAAGAAGTCGGCCGACATGACCGCCGCCTGGCAGGCCGAGAAACAACAGCTCGCGGGTGCGCAGAAGATCAAGGAAAAGCTCGAGCAGGCCCGGATCGAGCTGGAGCAGGCCCAGCGCAAGAGCGATCTGGCGCGTGCCGGCGAGCTGCTCTACGGCATCATTCCCGATCTCACCAAAAAGCTCGAGCAGGCCGACGCCGCCGAGCAGCACCGCATGTTGAACGAGGTGGTGGGCGAGCGCGAGATCGCCGCCGTGGTGTCGCGCTGGACCGGCATTCCCGTGGACAAGATGCTCGAGGGTGAGCGTGAGAAGCTCCTCCAGATGGAGGATGCACTGCGTATCCGGGTGATCGGGCAGGACGAGGCGGTCATCGCCGTCTCCAATGCCGTGCGACGGGCGCGCGCGGGTTTGCAGGACCCCAACCGGCCGCTCGGCTCATTCCTGTTCCTGGGCCCGACGGGCGTCGGCAAGACCGAGCTCACCAAGGCGCTGGCGGCCTTCCTGTTCGACGACGAGACGTCCATGGTGCGCATCGACATGTCCGAATACATGGAGAAGCACTCGGTCGCGCGCCTGATCGGCGCGCCTCCCGGCTATGTCGGCTATGAGGAGGGCGGTTCGCTGACCGAGGCCGTGCGGCGGCGGCCCTACCAGGTGATCCTGTTCGACGAGGTCGAGAAGGCGCATCCCGACGTCTTCAACGTGCTGCTGCAGGTCCTCGATGACGGGCGGCTGACGGACGGCCAGGGGCGTACCGTCGACTTCCGCAACACCCTCATCATTCTCACCTCCAATCTCGGCAGCGACATTCTCGCCAGCCAGTCGGAGGGCGAGGATATCGAGAAGGTGCGCCCGCAGGTGATGGAGGTGGTTCGCGCGGCCTTCCGGCCGGAGTTCCTCAATCGGCTGGATGACATCCTGCTGTTCCGCCGCCTGTCGCGCCAGCAGATGACCGCGATCGTCGACATCCAGCTGAAGCGCCTGGAGAGCCTGCTGGCGGAGCGCAAGATGACCATCGAGCTCGACGACCGGGCGCGGACCTGGCTCGCCAATGCCGGCTACGATCCGGTCTATGGTGCCCGGCCGCTGAAGCGGGTGATCCAGCGCGAGTTGCAGAATCCGCTCGCGGGTTTGATCCTCGAAGGCCGGATCAGGTCGGGGGAGAAGATCCGCATCACGGTCAAGGACGGCAAGCTCTCCATCAACGGCGAAGCGATCACGGACGCTGCAGCCTAAGGCATTAGCCGCGAGGCGCCCGGCCCTCTGAAGGGGCGGGGCGCTTTTCGTTCAGTTGCTTCCCTGGGCGACCAGCGCTTTCTGCGCGAGATCGCGGCGCTGACGGTCGATGCTGGCGGCATAGGCGAGGAAGTTCTTCAGCTCCTTGCCCTGCAGCTTCTCGCCCGTGGGCAGCTTGACGCTTTGCGGATTGATCTGCTTGCCGTTGACCAGCACCTCGAAATGCAGATGCGGGCCGGTCGCCTCCCCGGTCATGCCGACATAGGCGATCACCTGCCCCTGATGCACGCGGCTGCCGACCCGAAGCCCGCCGGCGAAGCGGCTGATATGGCCGTAGGCCGTGCCGTAGCTGGCATTGTGCTTGATGCGGACGTAATTCCCATAGCCCGCATAAGGTCCGATCTGGGCGATCACGCCGTCGCCCGCGGCGAAGATCGGCGTGCCCATCGGCGCGCCGAAGTCGATCCCCTTATGCATCCGCGAATATCCGAGGATCGGATGCAGCCGCATGCCGAAGCCGGAGGTGATCTTGGCGCCATCGATGGGCGTGCGCAGAAGCGCCTTGCGCACCGAATCGCCCTTGGGGTTGAACCATTCGACGCGGCCATCCGGCAGGCTGTAGCGATAGAGCCTGATCTCGCGCCCGGTCAATGTGAGGGAGGCGAAGGCGATATTGCCCGTCTTCGCGAGATCGCCGGCATCGTTGAGATAGCGGTCATAGACGATCTCGAACCGGTCGCCCGGCTGAAGATCGCGCTGGAAATCGATGTCATAGCTGAAGGCGCGGATCATCTCGCTCATGATGGCGATCGGCACGCCTTCCGCCTGGCCGGCTTCGAAAAGGCTGGACTGGATGACGCCGGCGGCGCGCGTGGTCTCGATGTCGAGAGGGACGTTCTTGGACTGAACGCTGAACTTGCCGGCCTGGTCGCGGGTCAGCTCGAGCTGGCGTTCGACCGACGGCTCCAATGTTAGCGCGACCAGATGGAGGGCCTGCGGCTCCTGGGTTGTCTCGCCGCTCGCTTCTCCCGGATCGTCGGAGGCGAGCATAAGCTTGATCGGCTGGCCGGGCTTGAGAGCGCGGGGCGAGAAGGTGGCGCTGAGCGCGGCGATCGCCGCATGAGCCTCGTCCTTCGAGATGCCCGCATCGCTAAGGACCGACATCAGCGTGTCGCCCTTCTCGACTTTGATGATCTGTTGGACCGCGGCGGAGAAGGCCGTATCGGCCGGCGCTCCGGCGACCGGCGCTGCGACGGCCGGCATGCCGGCGAACTGGGCGGCCAGCGACCGGGCGACAGCTTGGGCGGCATTCGATGCGGCGGCCTCGGCGGGGGCCGCGGTGAGCTGGGTGGCGATTGGCGGAAGGGGTGTCAGTTCCAGCGCTGTCGGGCGAGCGGTGGCTGGTGACGCGGT
>DATBBO010000433.1:0-5432 GCA_036270995.1 Dongiaceae bacterium
CTGCGCCGCTTCCAGCCGGCCTGGCAAGATGGCGACAATCGCTGTCGTGATCTCGTCCTGCACAGCGAAGATGTCGTCAAGCTTGCGATCGTAGCGCTCAGCCCAGATATGGCTATCGGTGGCGATGTCGATCAGCTGTACTGTGATGCGCACTCGGCCAGCCGCCTTGCGCACGCTGCCTTCCACGAAATAGCGAGCGCCCAGCTTCTGCCCCACCTCGCGCAAGTTGGCCGCCTTACCTTTGTAGACGAAGGAGGAAGTGCGCGAGATCACGAACAGCTCGCGCCGACGGCTGAGTTCTGTGAGGATGTCCTCGGTGAGCCCGTCCGCGAAGAATTCCTGCTCGGGATCGCCGCTCATGTTGGCGAACGGCAGAACGGCGATGCTGGGCTTCACGACCGCCGCCTTGGCGCTAGAACCCGCCTTGCCGTCGGCGCCGCCGTGCAGGACGCGGTACACCCGCACCGGTCGGCTGATGTTCTTGAGCGACTTCTCGCCCAGGTCCTCGAACGCCGCTTCGAGTCGGCCCTCGACCTGTGCGTGGACCGCACTCGTCACGCAGATGCCACCGACCTCGGCCAACTGCTCGATACGCGCGGCGATGTTCACGCCATCGCCGTAGATGTCGCCGTCCTCGAAGATGATGTCGCCGAGATTGATGCCAATGCGGAACTCGATGCGTCGATCGTCCGGCACGTCCGAGTTGCGCCGTCGCATACGCTCCTGGATCTCGATCGAAGAACGCACGGCATCGGCGACGCTGTGGAACTCCACCAGCATGCCGTCGCCAGTCGTCTTGATGATCCGTCCATGGTTCCTGTCGATCACAGGATCGATCAGCTCGATGCGATGGGTTCTGAGCCGGGCAAGCGTGCCGCGTTCGTCTACTTCCATGAGCCGGCTGTAGCCGACCATGTCCGCTGCCACGATTGCCGCCAGCCGGTGTTCCATTCCTCCCGACCCCGGTATTGTCGTGCGGAAGCAGACGCCCCCACAGTCGTCCGGTCAAGAGGGGGCGCCATCTCGGCCCAGATCAGGCGCCCAAGCCGGAGCGTTCCCGCGACGCGGGCAAGTGCCGCATGGGCTTCAGAGCATGGTGCGGTTTCGTGCAGTCCGCTCGAGCCGGCTAGCGCAGCTTGCTGGGGTCGACCGGCAGCACCACGATGAGCGGCACGGCCTGGGTGCTGCCTTCCGCCACCCAATTATCGGAAAGATTGTTCAGCGCCGCCTCGGGATCGGCGAGCCCGGGGGTGGAGTCGCGATCGACCAGCGAGAAGGCAAAGGCCGCCCCGGCGCCCACGACCAGTGGCTGGGCCAGCAACAGCGCCATGGCGATGCGGTTCAACTTGCTCATGCGAGCTCCTTGTTCCGGTGGCGTTCCTATGCGACCCCTGTGAGGGCCCCACTATGCGCTGAGTTCCCGAGCCGTCAACGCGCCTCTGGATGAATTATTCGTAATCATCGCGCCAAGCGCGGCGCGAACGTGAAAATTGCGATGGCGGTCCAGATGCAGGCAAAGGTCACATAGTGGGCCGGCCCGAAATGCTCGCCAAAGGCGAAGACCGCCAGCAGGAACTGGCAACTCGGCGAGAGATATTGAAAGAAGCCCAACACCGAGAGCTTGAGACGGCGGGCGGCATGGGTGAACCAGAGCAAGGGCAGCGCCGTCACCGGCCCGGCTGCGACGAGCAGAAGATCGGTGGTCGGATCGATCCGCCCGAATCGCGTTCCGAGGACGAGAAGCAAGCCAAGCGCGATCGGAAGCAGAAACAGGGCCTCGATGAAGAGGCCCGGCAGCGCTTCCACGCGCGCGAGCTTGCGCATCAGCCCGTAGGTGGCGAAGGTCCCGGCGAGGCCGAGGGCAAGCCAGGGCGGCTCGCCGAAGGCGACGGCGAGATTGAGCACGCCGATGGCGGCGAGCGCCACGGCCAGCATCTGCGTCCGCGACAGCCGCTCGCCCAGAAAGACGCGGCCGAAGAGGATGTTGACCAGCGGGTTGATGTAATAGCCGAGGCTCGCCTCCAGCACCTGATCGCTGTCCATGGCGTGGATGTAGATCATCCAATTGCCGCCGATGATGAGGGAGGTGAGCGCCAGCGTGGCGAGGGTGCGCCGCGCCGTCACCGCTGCCGCGACCCGCGGCCATTGCCGGCCCCATGAGATCAGCGCGGCCAGCAGAAGGCTCGACCAGACGACCCTGTGGGCCAGCACCTCGATCGCCGGGAACTGGTCCACCGCCTTGAAGTAGAAGGGATTGAGACCCCAGGCGCCGAAGGTGGCGAGCGCATAGAGCATACCGGTCCGGGTGCGTTGCGCTTCAGTCTCGATCATGGAGGGGGTGCGGTTGGCAGGGCTGGCCGCAGTGTAGAGTCTTGCTGTCGTTACGCTCAAGCGCCGCGCGGACTCGCGCGCCTAGTGCACTTTCGTGGACCGGGCTCGGGGCATCAAACTGGCCCTGTTCAAAGCCGGGCGCCCGGAGCTAGCCTCGCTTGATCGGGACCGGAGTGGAGCCATGGCCGGCGACAAGACGATTATCCGCACGACCTGCCCGCGCGACTGCTACGACAGCTGCGGCATCGCCGTGATCAAGCGCCGGGGCGTCATCACCAAGGTGCTCGGCGACCCCGACCATCCGGTCGCCCGCGGCGCCCTCTGCGGCAAATGCGCGCTCGCCTATAACGGCGTCTGGCGCGATCCCGCCCATCGCCTCCAGCATCCCCTGAAGCGCATCGGCCCCAAGGGCGAGGGACGCTTCGCGACCATCGGCTGGGACGAGGCCTTGGGCGAGATCGCCGGCCGGCTCCAAGCCATCCTGGCCGAACGCGGCCCGGCCGGGATCTGGCACACCCATTACACCGGCACCTGCTCCCTCATCGCCGGCGGCTTTCCGGCGCGCTTCTTCAACCGGCTGGGCGCCAGCGAGATCGAGCCCGACAGCATCTGCAACCTCGCCGGCCATGTGGCCCTCGACCTCGTCTTCGGCAGCTCCTATACCGGCTTCGATCCCCGCACCGCGCGGGATTCCGCCTGCATCCTGGTCTGGGGCGCCAACCCCTCCTCCTCGGCCCCGCATGCCCATAAGCAATGGCTGCCGGAATCGCCGGCGCGCAAGATCGTCATCGATCCGATCCGCCACGCGACCGCCGCCGCGGCCGATCTACATCTGCAGCCCTTCCCCGGCAGCGATGCGGCGCTCGCCTTCGCGCTCCTCCACGTCATCCGCCGCGAAGGGCTGATCGACCGCGGCTATCTCGCCCGCCATGCGCTGGGCTGGGAGGAGGTGGAAGCCAAGCTCGATGCCTGTGGCCCGGCCTGGGGCGAGTCGGTCACCGGCGTGCCCGCGGCGCTCATCGAGGAGGCGGCGCGGATCTACGGCCGCGGCCCTTCGCTGATGTGGCTGGGCCAGGGGCTGCAGCGCCAGCCCATGGGCGGCAATGTCTTCCGCGCCGCGGCACTGCTGCCCGCGGCGACGGGCAATATCGGCAAGCCAGGTGCGGGCTTCTACTATCTCAATGGCGGAGCCCGCAAAGGCCTCGACGGCGACTATCTGGCCGCCCCGCATCTGCGCCGGGTGCCTGAGCGCAAGATGAGCCATATGGATCTGGCTAGCGATCTCGCCGATCCCACGCGCATGCAGGCGCTGTTCTGCTGGAACATCAACATCGCGGCCTCAAACCCCGATCAGCGTCGCCTGCATCAGGCCCTGAAGCGCGAGGATCTCCTGACGGTGGTCCTCGAACTGTTCCAGACCGACACCGCCGATTTCGCCGATTTCATCCTGCCGGCGGCGAGCTTCCTGGAGTTCGATGATATCGTCTCGCCCTATTTCAACCTCACCTTCTCGTCCCAGACGCAGGCGGCGGAGCCCATGGGCGAGTCGCTGCCCAATCAGGAGATCTTCCGCCGCCTCGCGCGCGCCATGGGCTTCAACGAGCCGGAGCTGTTCGAGGAGGACGAGGCCATGCTCGATCGCCTCTCAGCCCAGGCGGGCATCGTGGGCGGGTTCGAAGCCCTCAAAGCGCGCGGCACGGTCGAGCTCTTCGGTGAGCCTCTCCTCCAATTCGCCGACGGCAAGTTCCCGACCCCGAGCGGCAAGATCGAGATCGCCTCGGCCCGCGCCGAGGCCATGGGCCTGCCGCGGATTCCGCTCCCCCATGTCGATCCGCGGCCGCCGGCGGGCCAGCTCCGCCTGCTCTCCCCGGCTTCGGCCTGGGCGATGAACACGAGCTATGGCAATGAGCCGCATAACGGGGCCAAGCTCGCTGCCGAAGGCATCACCCTTCATCCCCAGGACGCCGCCGCACGCGGCCTGGTGGAGGGCGCCATGGCCCGCCTCACCAACGAGACCGGCGAGCTTCTCATGCCCGTCCATGTCGATGCCAAGGCGCCTCCCGGCATTGCGCTCGCCGTCAAAGGCGCCTGGCCGAAGCGCCAAGGCGACCACCGCAACATCAACGCGCTTCATGCCGGCCGCAAGGCGGATATGGGCGAGAGCACCGCGGTCCATGGCGTCGAGGTGACGGTGACGGCGGCGGGGTGAGGGGATGGGGTTGACACCGAGACGCGGCTTCCTGCCCTCGCCCGCGATTTGAAGCGGGAGAGGGAGGGGATCCATCGCGCAAGCGATGGGGAGGGTGAAGGTCTTACAGGCGTCGGCGCCCTTTTCCGCCCTCACCCGGCTCCCTCCGCTGTCGCTCCGGCAGCCACCCTCGCGCTTCAAAGCGCCGTAGAGGGAAGAAGCGGCATCCCCGCGGGCCGCTGTTTCGCTGATAGATTCCCATAGTTCGGGCGCCGCCGAAACATCGGTGGCCGTGGCCATGCTACCCAGCAGGCATGGAAAATGTGATCGCCGCTCCCGCCGCCGATGCACCGCCGGCGGAAGGACTCTTCTTCGGCTGGCGCGTCGTGGGCGCGGCCTTTGTCGTGGCCATCTTCGGCTGGGGCGTCTGCTTCTATGGCCCGCCGGTGCTGCTCTACGCGATCCATGTGAAACGCGGCTGGCCGCTGCCGCTCATCGCCGGCGCCGTCACGCTGCATTTCCTGTTCGGTGCCCTGGTGGTGGCGAATTTGCCGGCCTGCTATCGCCGCTGGGGCCTGCCCAATGTCACGCGCGGCGGCGCGCTCCTCGCGGCTCTGGGCATCTTCGGCTGGACCGCCGCGACACAGCCCTGGCAGCTCTTCGCCGCTACCTTGCTGAGCGGCGCCGGCTGGGCCGCCACCGGCGGCGCGGCGATCAACGCCATGGTCTCGCCCTGGTTCGCACGGCGGCGTCCGGCAGCCCTCTCCCTCGCCTATAACGGCGCCAGCGCCGGCGGCATCCTCCTCTCGCCGCTCTGGGTCGCGGTCATCGCCTGGCTGGGACTGCCGGGCGCCGCGGCGGCCCTCGGGACGATCATGGTGGTGACGCTCTGGTCTCTGGCCGGGCGTTATTT
>DATBBO010000434.1:0-4759 GCA_036270995.1 Dongiaceae bacterium
CACGGCAGGAGCGGTCGTTGCAGGAAGCTTGGCCTCGGCGGCCAGAAGCGCCTTACGGGCGGGCGATGAACGAAGTGCGGAACACATCCGGCCTGTCTCCTTGGCAGGTGGCGTGCAACACGCTTCGCCGGCGGAGCTAACTGCCAGCGACACGGTCGCAGCCACGTAGGAGGAAGGCCTGGAAGCGGAGCAGCCCCTCGCCGGATCGACCACCTGGAAGACGCCCTATGCGGGCGGCTCCCCAGGGACCCTGTTGAGGAAGTCGGTTGGCGCTTGGTACCAGTTCCCTTGTGGATCGTGTACGAACACTATGGCTATCAAACGGGCGCTGTCAAATCGCGCTGACCAGACGCCCACCTCCGCACGCCGCCAAGCGCGACGCCATGTCGCACCGCCGCTGCACGCAGCCCTCGGCGGCGGCCTGTAACCATTTGTAAGAGCTTGTAGTCGATCGCACGATTTTCGGCAGGAACGAAACCGGAAGAACGGCCCATACTCTCTTGATATCGCTGGAAGAACCCCTCAGGTTGCGAGACGGAAGGCCGATCCGAGGATCAGAAGGGCACCGGCATCGATGCGCATCCGGCCGCCCTCACCGAGCGCGATCAGGCCGATCCCGGCGAAAGAGAGAGCCGTGCCCAGCCATTGGGTCCGGCCGAAGGATTCCCTGAGGAAGAGGATGGCGAGCAGCGCGGTGATGATGGGATTGACGTTGATGATGAAGCTCGCGGGGCCCGCGGAGACTGTCTGTTCGCCCAGATTTAGGAGCACCGTGTAGAGGGCGACGAAGAAGAGCCCGCCCGCAAGGAAGCGCCAGAGCTCGCGCCATGCCGGCAAGGGAGGCCGCGCGATGAGAAGGAAGAGCGCGGCAGGCAGCGCCGCCACGGCAAAGCGCGCGGCGCCGAGTTCCACGGCGCCGAAGCCGGTAAGCGCGGCGCGGATGGCCGGGAAGGCCGAGGCCCAGATCAGAATGGTGACGGACAGGGCAAGGGCGGTTCCGCGATCCAGGCCCTGGCGGGCATCGCGGGGACGGATATCCGGTGTCGTGCAGACGGCGCTCATCGCAGGGCTTCCTGGCAGTGAGGGTCGCCTTCATTAGGGTTCGGCAGAGCTACTTGACAATTTCATAGTTCGGCGTCTAGCTGTGAGTATGAGTCACATCTCGCGCCCGCCGCTGCCGCCGCTGGACGGACTCCGGGCTTTCGAGGCCGCGGCCCAGAGCGGCAGCTTTTCGGCCGCCGCCTCGGCGCTCAACGTCACCCATGGCGCCATCAGCCGGCAGGTGGGGAAGCTCGAGCACTGGCTGGGGCTGAGGCTGTTCGAGCGCAAGGCGCACGGGGTCGCGCTGACCCCGGACGGCCAGCGCCTGTTCCTGCGCACCAGCGAGGCCTTCGCCCTCATCGCCGACAATTCCGAGCGGTGGACCGAGAGGCGCGGGCCGGCGGTGGTTCGTCTCGGCTCGATCCCTTCGGTGTCGAGTCTCTGGCTGATGCCGCGCCTTGCGAAGCTCGAGAGGGGCGATCCCGCGCTGCGCGTGGCGCTGCTGGTCGACCACCGCCATATGGATCTCGAGGCCGAGGGCGTAGATCTCGCCATACGCTGCGGTCGCGGTGCGGTGCCGGGGCGCATCTCGGTGCAGTTGTTCGAGGAGCGATGCTTTCCCATCGCCGCGCCCGATCTGGCGCGCAAGATCGGCCAGGGCCGGCCGGAGCGCCTGTTGAAGCTGCCGCTGATTCACGACTCCGATGCATCCGGTTGGCGGGCGTGGTTTGCTGCCCAAGGGCTCGACTACCGGCCCCGCGCGCAGGACCGGCGGTTCGAGGATTACAATCTGGTGCTGGATGCTGCGGCCCATGGCCTCGGGGTCGCGCTGGCGCGCCCGCCGCTGGCGGCGGATCAGATCTCGAGCGGCCGCATCGCCCTCGTCGACAAGCGCACGGTCCTCAATCCGGTCTCCTACTGGCTCGACCGCCCACGCGGGAGCCCGCGAGCGGCGGCGGCGATGCTGGCCCGGGGTATCGCTGCCGAAGCCGGGCTGCCGTCGCCCGCCATCGAAGCCTTCCTCGCGGGCGATCGCACGATCTCCCCGACGCCGGCGGCGAAAGCAAAAAGCGCCGTCTTGTAACATTTCCGCCAGCTGCCGCGAGGGAACCTCGTGACGCCGCGAGCGTTTTGTTTGTCGCCTGCTCCTCATTTTCATGGAGGCGACAATGTCGCAGGGCACGAATTCATGGGTCCGCTTGGCCGCCCCGATCGCTTTTACCATCCTCGCGGCCTGTACTAGCCCCAAACCCATGCCGATCGACGCTTATCATGTCGAGTTCGCAACCGATTCTTACAGCATCCAGCCGGCGGGCCAGCAGGCGATCGACAGCGTCGCCCAGAGGGTGGCCGGCCAGAGCGATGCGAAGGTGACGATCGTCGGCCGCACCGATGCGGCGGGCACGCCCGCCTACAACATGCAATTGTCGCAGAAGCGCGCCGCGGCGGTGCATGACGCCCTGATCGCCACCGGCAAGATCGCGCCGGATCGGATCGAGACCAGCTGGACCGGCGAGCAGCAAAGCGCCGCCGCCGGCGCCACTCCGCCGGCCGGCGACAAGGTTGTGGACATCTACGTGCACTGAGCCCGAGCGGCGAGCAATTCCTCTTGTCGTCATTCCCGCGAGAGCGGGAATCCAGGGCCCCTGGTCCGTCGCTTGCCCCCAATGATTTTCCGGATTGATCCGGGGAGCACGCGGGCATGAGGGGAAAAAAGGATTCGGCCCTCTGATCTTCACCGCAGGCGACAGCGCGTCGCATGTCGCCGGGGAAGCAGTCGCGTCGCCGCGGCGCTAGCAAGCAGAGCCGCGGGCAGGCATTGAGACGGCCAGTCCGCGGGGAACGATCCGGGCCATGCTGCAAGCGCTGCAAAGCGTCGTCTCTCTGCTGCTCGGCGCCGGGGCTCTGATCCTCGGCAACGGCCTGGTCGGCATCGTTCTCCCCGTGCGCATGAGCCTCGAGGGCGTGCCGACCCAGCTCTCTGGCCTCGTCATGTCCGCCTATTACGGCGGGCTGGTGCTGGGTTGCCTCTGGGCCCGCGGCATCATCGTCCGGGTCGGCCATATCCGCGCCTTCGCCGCTTTCGCCGCATCGGTGGCGGCGGCGACGCTGATCTTCCCCCTCTGGTTCAATCCCATCATCTGGGCCGTGCTGCGTGCCGTTGGCGGCTTCTGCATGGCCGGTCTCTTTGCCACCATCGAGAGCTGGCTCAACCTGCGCTCCAGCAAGGAGAGCCGCGGCCAGATCCTCTCGCTCTACATGGTGACCAGCTATCTGGCCTCGACTGTGGGCCAGCTCCTGGTCAATGTCTGGAGCGTGAAGGGGCTCGAGCTCTTCTGCCTCGGCGACATGCTAATCAGCATCTCCCTGGTTCCGGTGGTGCTGACCCGGGTCGCCGGTCCGGATCTCAGCCAGACGAAGCCGCTTCCGCTGCGCCGGCTCTATGTCATCTCGCCCGTGGGCGTGATGGCCTCCCTCGGCGCCGGCCTCATCAGCGGCGCCTTCTACGGCATGGGTGCGATCTTCGGCGCGGGCATCGGCATGTCGGTGCTCGCCATTTCGATCTTCCTGGGCGTCACCCTCATCGGCGGGCTGGTGATGCAGTGGCCGATCGGCTGGGCCTCCGATCGCTTCGACCGGCGCTCGGTCCTGCTCGCGGTGCTGATCGTCATCGCTACGGTCTGCCTGATCGAGTTCACCCTCTCGCGCGTCGCCCATCCCACGCGCTGGCTGCTCATCTTCACCTGCCTCTACGGCGGCGGGGCGGCGACTATCTATCCTCTCGCCGTCCCCCATGCCTTCGACTATGTCGAGCGCGCCGAGATGGTGTCGGCCTCCGCCGGCATGCTGCTCGTCTGGGCGATCGGCGCCACCGCGGGGCCGATCCTGGCCTCCCAGGTCATGACCCTTGGCGGCGACTGGATGCTGTTCCTCTATCTCGCCGGCATGTCGGGCCTGCTCGCGGTCTTCGTGCGCTACCGCATGAGCCGGCGCACGGCGCTGCCATCCGAGGCGCAGGCGAAATTCGCCCCGCGCGGCGAGGCGACGGTCGTGCACGGGGCTCTCGATCCCCGGGCCGAGCCGACCGGGCTGCCCCGCGCCGGTTGAGCATCTGGACCGGCACCGCCGGCTGAGTGTAAGCAGGAGGTGAACGGGGGAAGGGCATGAGCGAAGCGTCCAGCTACGACTACATCATCATCGGCTCGGGTTCGGCGGGCTCGGTGCTCGCCCACCGGCTGGGCGCCGTCGCGGAGAACCGCATCCTGGTGCTGGAGGCGGGCGGGCAGGATCACTGGTTCGACTGGAAGATCCATATGCCGGCGGCCTTCGCCTATCCGCTGGCCGACGACAAGGTGAACTGGGCCTATCACACCGAGCCCGATCCCTTCATGGACAACCGGCGCATGTATTGCCCGCGTGGGCGCGTGGTCGGCGGCTCCTCCTCCATCAACGGCATGGTCTATATCCGCGGCCATGCCCGCGATTACGACCGCTGGGCCCAGGCGGGGCTGAAGGGCTGGTCCTATGCCGAGGTGCTGCCCTATTTCCGCCGGGCCGAGAGCCGCGATCTGGGGCCCAACGACTATCACGGCGGCGAGGGCCCCTTGCATGTCAGCCGCGGCCATACGCCCCAGCCGCTGTTCCAGGCCTGGGTCGCGGCGGGCAAGCAGGCCGGCTATCCCATGACCGAGGATCTCAACGGCTATCAGCAGGAAGG
>DATBBO010000435.1:0-2898 GCA_036270995.1 Dongiaceae bacterium
GGCTGGCTGGGCCCCTTCAGGCGGAGCTGCTGATGGCGTCGCGGCGAATCCAGTCGATCGCCCGTGTCCACGACCTGCTGCAGCAGGGCCAGGGATACAAAACCGTCGCGCTCCATTCTTATCTTGACGCTCTCTGCCGCGAGCTTGCCGGGCTTCAGCTCGAGCCTGGAAAGGATGCGCCGAATATCGATCTCGAGGTCGTCGAAATCGATCTGCCGACCTCCCAGACCATCGCGCTGGGCATCATCGTCACCGAGCTTGTTCTCAATGCCATGCAGCAAGGCACGAGGAACGAACAGAGCGCGCGGGTGAAGGTGAGCCTTACCAAGTCCGAGGACGACGTGCTGCGTCTCGCCGTGGAGAACGATGGTGGCGGCCCTTCCCCGGAATTCGACCTGACGCGCAACGCAGGGATCGGCATCCAGCTCATCCGCGCCATGACGGCCCAGCTTCACGGCTCGCTGCTCCCGGTCCTCGACGCCGAGCGCACCCGCTTCGAGATCACCTTCCCCTATCGTGGGGGATCGGCCTAGATTTGGCCTTTTGATCTTGCGGCGGTCGATGGTCATGGGGCGCATCCGGGAACTGCTCATCGCTTCATCGGTCCTTCTTCTTTGCCTGCCGCTCGCCGTCCTGCTGACCCTGATGCTGCTGCCGGTGTGGTCCTGGATGGGGACCAACTGGGCCATCGCGGCGGTCGGGCCATCCGGGCCGGCACCTTGGTGCTTCATCCTGGTCTATGGTTTGATGGCGGCCGTTTGCCTGGGCGTTGTTGTGCTGCGCTGGCGCGGCAGCCGGGGATGAGCCAGGGGCCATTCGCCAGCCATGGAAGATTCGCAGGGCTTCCATGCCGTATCCGGGCGTGGGTTCCAACGGCGGCGATGCTAGGAGTAGGGCGATATCAGCCGAGGATAAAACCCCCGTGAGCACTATTGGCGCAGGCGAGCCTCGCGCTCTTTCGCGCCGTGACGTCCACGCCATTCTGACCGGCGCCGTTGTTTCCATGTTCCTGGCAGCGCTGGACATGACGATCGTCGCCCCGGCTCTGCCTACGATTGCCCGCGACCTCGGCCAGTTCAGCGCCATCTCCTGGATCTTCACCGCCTATCTTCTGTCCTCGACGGCGGTGACGCCGATTTTCGGCAAGCTCAGCGACCTCTATGGCCGCCGGCTGTTGCTGCTCAGCGGGCTCGCGATCTTCATGGTCGGGTCGCTCGCCTGCGCGCTTGCACCCAGCATGGTCATGCTCATCATGGCGCGCGCCGTGCAGGGCATCGGCGGAGGTGCCCTGCTGTCTCTGCCCAACGCCATCATCGGCGATGTCGTGTCGCCGCGGGAGCGCGGGCGCTATCAGGGCTTCTTCGCCTCGGTCTTCGCAATTTCCAGCATTGCGGGGCCGGTGCTGGGCGGCGTCTTCGCCGAGCGCTTCTCCTGGACTCTGATCTTCTGGATCAACCTGCCCCTGGGTTTGCTGGCGATCTATATCAGCGCCCGGGCGCTCGCGCGCCTGCCCGTTACCAATCGGCCGCATCAGATCGACTATGCAGGCTCTCTTCTCGTTGCCGGCGCGACCGTTAGCTTCCTGCTGGCGCTGACCTGGGGCGGCCATCGCTATCCGTGGCTGTCGGCGCCCATCGCCGGCTTGCTGCTGGTGACGCTGCTGTTGGGCTTCCTCTTCGTCTGGCGACAGCGGGTGGCGGAGGAGCCGATTCTGCCGTTGTCCCTGCTGGCGAATCCCTCCTTCCGTCTGACATCGATCCTCGGCCTGACGCTCGTTCTCCTCAACACCAGCGTCACCGTCTATGTGCCGCTCTTTCTCGAGCTGACCCGCGGGCTGACGGCGGAGGCGGCGGGCCTCGTGCTGATCGCTCCCATGATCAGCACGGTCGGCGGCGCGCTCATCGCCGGCCAGTATCAGCGCTTCACCGGCCGCTTCAAGCTGCCGCCCCTCATCGGCCTCGGCTTGAGCGCGGTCGCGCTGTGGCTGCTGGGGCAGGAGATCGAGGTCCTTTCCCTGATTCAGGTCGTTGCCTGCCTTGCCGTCATCGGGATGGGCATGGGGACCGGCTTTCCCACCGCTCTGGTGGTCTGCCAGAACTCTGTCGACCCGCGTGATCTCGGGATCGCGACAGGCGGCCATGTCTTCTTCCGCTCCCTGGGCGGGGCGATCGGTGTTGCGCTCTTCTCCGCGATCATCCTCGGCATACTGCATAGCCGGCTGCATCTGGCCGGCGGGACGGTGGGCGACGACCTGACCGGCATCCTGCATGAGGGGGTGCTGAAGCCCTCCGATCTGCCGGTGGTCGCCTCGGCCTTCGCAGCCTTCTTCGAGGTGGCCGCAGCGATTGCGCTCGCCACCACAGGCGCCGTCGCCCTGCTCAAGGAGGTGCCGCTGCGCGGCCATGCGCCGGCCGGCGCCCCGGCGGAATAGGTCGCGCTAGGCGCGCCGGCGGAGCAGCGGCAGCAGGAAGGCGAGGCAGCCCGCGAGGAACAGGACCCCGCCCGCGAGCCCGGGAAGGTCGCCCGTCCTCAGGCTCGAGACGATGAAGCCAAGGGCCGACAGGACGAACAGGGTCCAGCCCAGAATCTCAACTGCTCTGCCCGACAATATCCGCCTCCCGATCCCGGCCGTCCGGAGCGGGACACTAACCCGGAACATTCTGCGGGGCTATTCTCCGGAAGGCCCATAGGGCTGAGGGCGGTTGAGGATGCCCTGGAAGATCATCGTACCCAGCCCCCAGATACCGTTGATCACGAACCCGAAGGTAAGGCGCGCGGGCTGCAGGAGGATCGGCAGGCCCTTGAGGGGTGCCACGATCAGCGTGCCGGCGAGGGTCGGCGCCACCCCGCCGAAGAGGAAGGCGAGCCAGAGCCGGGTTCCGGCCCCGAAGCGGCGGA